>CANKSK010000011.1 GCA_947485425.1 Bacteroidota bacterium
CTTGAGCAGCAATTCGTTTGCTCAAACGGGTGTCAGCGGCCAAAAGATAGGAGAAGAAGCCAATACGGTAACCACAGCGGTACCTTTTTTAATGATTGCCCCTGAGGCAAGGGCTGGCGCTTTAGGAGATGCCGGTGTAGCATCAACACCTGATGGGGCATCCACCCATTGGAATGCCGCCAAGCTGGCCTTTATAGAAAAAGATATGGGCTTTTCCATTTCCTATACCCCATGGCTCAAAAGCTTGGTGCCAGATATCAACTTGGCCTATTTGACTGCCTTTAAAAGATTTGGAAAATACCAGACTGCAGCCATTTCCATGCGATATTTTTCCTTAGGCAATATTAAATTTACCGACATCAATGCCGTTGAAATCGGTCAATTTAATCCCAATGAATTTGCCTTGGACGCTTCCTTTGCCCGAAAATTATCCGATGAATTTTCTGTAGCATTGGCAGGGCGCTTTATTTATTCAAATCTCACCGGTGGCATAACCGTTGAAAATACAATCCCCTCGCATGCGGGGCTTGCCGTTGCCTCTGATCTTTCCCTATTTTATACCAAGCCCCTAACCGTTTCTAAACATAAAACCCACCTGAATGCAGGCTTAAATATTTCAAATATCGGAAACAAAATTGCCTATACAGAAACAGGAAACAGAGATTTTATCCCTACCAACCTGCGTATGGGGACTTCTTGGAAAATAGAGTTGGATGATTACAATACCATTGAAGCCATGGTTGATTTAAACAAGCTGATGGTGCCTACCAACCCTATATACAAAAAGGTAAATGGCCAAAATGTAGTGGATGCTGCAGGCAATAAAGTAATCGAAAGTGGCTATGACCCCAATGTTGGCGTAGTAGAAGGAATGATACAATCTTTTTACGATGCTCCGGGAGGAAGCGCAGAGGAGTTTCGAGAAATTACCTATTCTGCAGGTATTGAATATTGGTATGATAAGCAATTTGCCGTTCGAGGAGGATATTTTCATGAGGACCAAACCAAGGGAAATCGAAAATATTTTACTTTCGGTATCGGATTGAAATTTAAGGTTTTCGGTATTGACTTTGCTTACCTGGTGCCTACACAAAGCATCAATCCATTGGCTAATACCTTGCGCTTCAGCTTGTTATTTGATTTTGATTCTTTTGCCAATCAAAAAACAGAAGTAGCCGAATGAGGACGAGAATCGGCTTCGGCTTTGATGTTCATCAGCTAAGTGAAGGCTATGAATTGTTTATTGGAGGTGTTCAAATAGCACATAGCAAAGGTGCGGTAGGTCATTCAGATGCCGATGTACTCATTCATGCCATTTGTGATGCTTTACTTGGGGCGGCTTCTTTGGGAGATATCGGAAAACATTTTCCGGATACAGATATGGCCTACAAAGGCATTGACAGCAAAATATTGTTAAAGCAAGTGCGCAATTTACTCGAAGAAAAAAATTATGAAATCGGCAATATCGACTGCACCCTTTGCTTGCAGCAGCCTAAAATCATGCCTTATGTAGAGGAGATGCGAAGTGTTTTATCTTCGATCCTAAAAATCGACATCATGGATGTTTCCATCAAAGCCACTACGACTGAAAAACTCGGATATGTAGGAAGAGAAGAAGGTATTACAGCCTATGCGGTAGCGCTTATCGAGAAAAAATAGCTTTAAATTATCCGTTAACAACCACTTTTAATTTTGTTCCCGGCTTCAGTTCTCTTGAGCTATTGATTTTATTGAGATTCTTTAATTGCGCTACGGTTACGCCTTCATATTTGTATTTATTGGCAATACGCCATAAAGTATCCCCCTTTTGAACAATATGATACACATAGGTCAACTTTGCTGACTTTAGTCCAGAAGCCGCAACAGGAGTATCTTTGGTTTCATTCACACTCATTTTCTCTTGATGCAAAGAATCTGTTCCTTCTACAGGAGCGATTTCCGATGTTTTGACAGCTACTACTGGGGCATTTACTGGTACAATTTTCTTCTTCACCGTTACAAAAACAACCAATTTTTGACCAGGTTTGATGCGATTATTTCTAATTTTATTCCACAGCTTGATTTCACTTATCGAGCAGCTATATTGACGTGCAAGGGTGGCCATTTTTTCACCCCTTTTTACCTTATGGATTTGTTTTACTTCACGAGTTATGTACTGATCTTCAGAAGCAGCAAGGCTCTTGGGCAACAAATCTTCTGCACGGGTTTCCTCTGCAAATTTCCGAAAGATCAACTCTTCATTGGCAACGAATAAAGAGGTTTTATCGTAGGGCAATCTGATATTAAAGGTTTCTCCAGTGGAAGGAATAATATTGCGACGAAAAGATGGATTGAGATATTCCAGCACAGAAAGCGGAATATCCAATTGGGCCGAAAGGAATTCAAAGCTCAATGGCTTATTGATTTTCACCGTATCGGTTTCAAAATAGGAAATTGCAGGTGGAATGGTATTGATATTATGCTCAGCGGCATAGGACATCACATAGTTTACGGCAATAAAGGCCGGCACATACCCTCTGGTTTCAGCAGGAAGATATTTAGAAATTTCCCAGAAATTTTTTTTCCCGCCAGACCTAGCGATGGCTTTATTTACATTACCCGGCCCACAATTGTATGCGGCAATGACAAGCAACCAATCTTTGTAAATGGCATACATATTTTTAAAATACTCACAAGCCGCATAAGTTGCTTTGTAAGGATCTTTTCTTTCATCAATTAATGAATTGATGTTGAGTGAATACATCTTGGCGGTATTGAACATAAATTGCCATATACCGGTTGCGCCGGCACTTGAAACAGCATTAGGATTCAATGCAGATTCTACAATGGCTAAATATTTAAATTCCAATGGTAGACCTTGTTGATCCAAAATTTGCTCAAACATGGGAAAATACATCTGGGATAAACCCAAAACCCTAGCGGTAAGTTCTTTTTTTCTATTTGCGTACAAATTGATGTAATTCCTCACCGATTCATTATATTCAAATGGAATAGGCGTATTCAGGGAAGATAGTCGTTTTCGGTATACCTCCTCAGAATAAACGGGTATTTCGGTAGAAGCAAATCGTTTATTGGCATTTAAAGAAGCGTATTGTGTGCTTGTTTTATCGAGAAAATGTTGGGAAACCAAACTATCCAACATCGCCACGATTGGGTCATTTTCGGTAATTTCATCCTTCTGCCTAATAGTGGAAGGGGTTGTTGTATTTTGAGAAAAAACTGAAAGTGGCATAAAAAATACCGATATCCACAGTATTCTACTGCAACCCATTTTAATTTTGTTTCTTATTTTCAATGTCTTTACTAATCTTTTGCCTTCGTTTTAAAGGCTTGTGAATATATTAAAAAAATATCGCCAAACATCGGGATGGCTATAACTGCAAATTTGCTTTAAACAATTAATTATCAATAACTTAAATAATTACCTAATCTCTACCGCCGCTATTGTTTGAGATCAAAAAAAGCAGGGTATTCCTTTGGCAATTTACTTTTTATCTTTATTTTCTTCTTCGCCTGTTCCTGTTTTAGAAGCATCTTTAAATTCTTTAATTCCTTTTCCAAGGCCTCTAGCCAATTCAGGAATTTTTTTTCCTCCAAATACTACGAGCAGCACAGCCAATACCAGGAAGATTTCTGGTCCACCCAATCCGAATATCCCAAGGATTACATTTGAAATTGTCATTTTTGTTTATTTTTTTGCAAAGATACGAATTATTTTTTAGAAAAGAGCCAAGGAGCGGGGTCAAGTTTATTTGTCCCTTTCCAAATCTCTAGATGGACTTCTGTTTTGGATTCTTCTTCATTGGTATGTACAAGCCCAATTTTTTGTTTAATACTAACATTATCACCCATTTTCACATATACTTCTTCCAAATTGGAATACACAGTGAGGTATTCACCATGCCTGATGATGACGGCTTTAAAAGCTCCGGGGATGACGACCACCCCAGTTACCACACCACCGAAAATGGAACGAGCAAAGGCTCCTTTGGCAGAATTGATATCAATGCCATTGTTTTTAACCATAATATCTTTCCAAACCGGATGCGGGTGCACCCCGAAGGTACCCGTAATCATTCCTTGTTCCACAGGCCAGGGAAGCGCCCCTTTGTTGCCGGCAAAATTTTCGCTTAACTTCAATGCCTCCGGCGTCAGATTGAGAGAAGTTGCCCCTGGTGCTATTTTTTTACCATCGGCCAAAGCCTTCTTTTTGGCAGCATCGATCTCATGACGGATAATATCTTCAATGGCTCTGTTTAATCGGTCTTCGGCCTTTTGTTTCTCTCTTAATTCTCTTTTCAGCTGCTTTTCCTTTTCTTGCAAGGTACTGAGCGTTATTTCTTGCTCATTTTTTTCGTAACTTAAAGTGTATTTTTCATCCTCTTCATTGGTACGCAACTTCTTTTTATCAAGAAGTTTATTTTGAAGCTCTATCCTTTTATCGTTGAGAATTTTTTGTTTTATATTGATCAGCATAGCCTGTTTTTGTCGATAGGCAGAGTATTGTTGAAGATATTTGAGTCTTTTGTAGGCTTGGTTAAAATCTTTAGAAGCAAAGATAAACATGAGTCTATTGTAGGCACTTTGGTTTCGATATGCATATACGACCATTTGGGCGTATTCTTTTTTCAACTTTTGGAGATCTTGTTCCAAGCCAGCAGCAACTTGATTGATAATGACGATTTGCGTTTCAAGCATTCCCAGTTGATTGGTTATGGTAGAAATCAACTCTTCTCGCATGCTAATTTTTTTATTGAGGGTAATCAGCTGATTTAATGAAACATTTTTATTCTTTTTGGTTTCTTCGAGCAATTTATTGGTATATTCAATGGCCTTGTGCAATTGTTCTTTTTTCTTTTCCAAATCTTTTTTCGATTGAGCAAACGAAGCAGAATTGATAAAAGATAATAACAAGATTAAGGACAGTATAGGTACATATACCCTTCTGATTTTGCAGATGAACCAAAACCGATTGGATAGTAAATCCTTTGATTTAGAAGCCTTCAATACGATAAACTATTTTTAAGATGATTAATTGTATATTTTAATTTATTTTTTGATATTTATCAGAAATACCAAAAGGAAATTCAAGGGTTTTATGAACACTAACCTTTGAATAGTCTAATAGAACACCGATATTTATTTTAGACCTGATTTCGATGGTATTTTGAAAGGGATAAGAGGTACTATCATCCAAGGTTTTAAAATGATCATATTGGCAAATCATTTTTACATTGTTTTTCTGATCTTCGATATTGATTTTTGCCAATTTATAATGAACCGGTTCAATCCACAGATCTTGAACAAATTTTTTATTGGGGTCACGATCTTCGAGTATATTTTTTTTAAGTTTTCGCTTGCCAAGGGTACTTAGCACATAATAGGAGCTATCAATATAAGCGCTTCTGTATTTTTTATCCTCTTTCAGGGAGAAGGAATTCCCAAAAACAATGGACTGCACATCTTCAAAAGAAATGGGTGTGTTTAACAATTTTTTAAAATAGCTATAATCTGCCAAAAGGTATTTTGAATTGATACGGTCAATCATTTTTACAGAGTCTTGTGTAATAAGGATTCTTGCCATTTCAATTCCAAGCGTAGAAAAGGAAATCCAAAGGATGCTATCGCGTCTTATTCTCAAAGAGGCCGACACTGTATTTTCTTTCCCGCCCAAATTGATGGTTGCATTGGTTTTTGCACTGAACCAATCGGGTTTAAATTCATTATCCGACAACAATTGCAAAAGTTGAGAAATTGATTTTTCATCAACCGGATTTTTACCCACTTTGCTGATGGTTTTGCAAGCAGAAAGCATATACAGCAAGCACAAAACAAAACTTATTTTCAATACAAAACAGCTCAAAAAACGGGTATGAAAAAGATTTTTATTCATAGAGTTTTTTTTCGCTTATTTTTTTATTTAGCATCTCGGATCCTTCACCAGCAGATTTTGCTTTTTGCCAATAAATAAGGGCATTTTCAGCATCCCCAAGTTGAAAGAGAATGTCACCTAAATGTTCTAGAAGAGTAGCACTTTTTTCGCCATCATTTTTTAGTGCTTTTTCAAGCCATTCTTTGGCTTCCTGGTGTTTTTTTTCTTTATACAAAATCCATCCGTAGGTATCTTGAGAATTGGCGTTTTCAGGATCGAGTTGATTCGAAAGCAAGGACATTTTTTCTGCTTTTTCAAGGTTTTCAGAACGAACGGAAAGATAATAGCTGTAATTATTTAAAACCAAGGCATTTTTCGGGTCTAGCTTAAGGGCTTCTTCAAAAGCCTCATCAGACTCCTTATTTTTTTTCATTTTATGATATAAATCGCCAATGCTGGTATAAAATTGAATTTTCAGTAAATCATTATTGATAATGAGATTCAAACCGGCATTAAAAATTTCAAGAGCTTCCTCATTTTGATTTTTCTCCATTTTAGCAAGGCCATTGCAAAAATATACGAATGCCTGATTTGGAAAAAGACTCAGAGCCTCCTCGCTTTCAGTAAGCAGGGCATTATAATCACTGAGGGCAAGGTCGGTACGCAATAAAAACTCCCAAACCAAATAGCTTTTTTTATCTATTTGAAGTGCTTGCCTATACTGATCTCGGGCTTCGGCAATTTTCTTGTCTTGAAGAAGCAAATCGCCATATCTTGCATAGGGCTCAGATTCATTCGGATGCATTTCCAAAAGAATTTGAGCAAGTTCATAGGCCTGAGAACGCAATTCTTCATTGGTTTGCTGCAACTGAATATAGGAAGTTAAAATTTGAATTTTGGTATCCACTTCCATATCTTTATTTTTAAAAGCAGATTTCAATTCCTGAAAAGATTTTTCCTTATCGTTAATGGTTCGGTAATAATCGGCAAGAGATAAATGAATGTATGGATTATCAGGATCCATTTTCAAGATTTTATTGTAGGTATCGAATGCTTTGTCATTCATGCTATTTGCCTGATAAAGCTCTGCAAGCATGCCATAGTAAGAGGATTCTTGTGGAAAGGCATCAATAAGCTTTTGCAATTCAAGAATGGCTTTTTCGACTTTATTGAGTTTGATATATAATTTTTCTTTTTGTGTAGAAATTTCAGGCGAAATGCCAATTTGTTCTTCCAGCTTATCATATGTTTTAATGGCATCAGCATATTTTCCGGCATGCATTTGGGTGGTGCCTAGGCTGTAATAAAAATCTACGCGATCCGGCTCATATTTGAGTAATTGGGAATAGACAGCAACAGCATCATTGAATTTTTTATTTTTCTTTAAAATTTCGGCATACGCAATCATATACCAACTGTTTTTAGGGTCGTGTGCTACCGCATTTTTAATCAAAGAAAGCGCTTCTGAATATTTTCCTTGTTGTTCATCCAAAAGAGCCAACTCATACATGGAGGCATGGTTGTCTTTATCTAATTTGATACACTGGGCAAAAAGGCCTGAAGCGGTTTCGAAGTTGCCTAAAATCTTTTCTTTATTGGCATTAAAAAAAAGGTAAAGCAAATCCGCATTTTCTTTCGAAGAGGCCAAGGCCTTTCCTTTTACATGTTCAGATCCAGATAATTCCGGTGTTTTACAACCCAAAAGGCATACCATTGACATCCATAAAAACAAGAGGATATGCGAAAGATTTTTTTTCATGTTCATTTTTTATTGTTGAACAGAATAATCTCCAATACTTAATTCTTTTTTCTGTCCATGATATTGGGCAAAATTGCTCACCATTGAATTATCAATCACTGCATTTTTAATGGTGGCATGAGATTGAACAATGCTATTTGAAATTACTGCGTTTTCGATTTTGGAATGGCTTCCTATGGAGACATGAGGGCCAATTACGGAATTAATCAATTCAACACCAGGACCGATGTAGCAAGGGGGAATAACAACGGAATTTCTGTTGAGGTGTGAAGGATCTATCAAAGATTCATTTTGTTTTCGAATAAGAATTCTTTGATTGGTATTGACGGTGGCATCTTTATTTCCACAGTCGAGCCATTCGGATACTTTTCCAGGCACAAATCGAGCTCCTTTTGATTTCATGTTTTCCAGGGCATTGGTGAGTTGATATTCACCTTTTTCCATGATATTTTTATCAATCAAATACTGCAATTCTTCACGCAGATTGTTTCCATCTTTAAAATAGTAAATACCAATGATGGCTAAATCGGACACAAAGTGTTTGGGTTTTTCAACAAAATCAGTAATCACATTGTTTTCATCCACATTTACAACGCCAAAAGCACTGGGGTCTTCAATTTTTTTCACCCAAATGACGCCATCATGCGAATGGTCCATAGTAAAATCGGGGCTGAATAAGGTATCAGCAAAAGCGACCACCACTTTTCCGTTCAGTACTTCCTGAGCGCAAAGAATGGCGTGAGCGGTGCCCAGTGCTTCATGTTGGTAATAAATAGATCCTTTGGCACCAATGGCAGAGGCAATATCCATTAATGTTTGTTCCGTTTCTTTTCCAAAATCGCCAATGACAAATGCCACTTCTTCGACTTGTTCACCACAAACCTTTTTGATATCTTCAACAAGCAATTGAACAATGGGTTTTCCGGCAATAGGAAGAAGAGGCTTAGGAACCGTAAGGGTATGGGGTCTCATTCTTTTTCCCATTCCTGCCATAGGTACAATAATTTTCATATTTTATAAATTTGTATATCTGAAACTATTATTTATTTAATTTATTGTGAGGTGCTATTTCATTCCGGTATGACCAAATCCGCCCGCACCTCTATTGGAATCGGGTAATTCTTCGACCGAAATCCATTCTACATGAGAATGAGGGGCCACAACCATTTGTGCAATTCTTTCACCATTTGAAATGGTGTGGTTTTCAGCAGAAAGATTAATGAGTAAAACCTTTATTTCTCCTCTGTAGTCGGCATCAATTGTACCGGGTGAATTCAGCACGGCAATTCCATTTTTAAAAGCCATTCCGCTTCGGGTACGAATTTGCGCTTCAAAACCAATAGGAAGTTCGATATAAATACCTGTAGAAATTAAAACCCGCTGAAAAGGGGCCATTTCAATAGACTCAGAAATAAAAGCCCTAAGATCCATTCCTGCTGAACCTTCTGTTGCATAGGATGGAAGATCATGGGTAGAGCGATTAATGATACGTACTTTCATGTTTTTTTAAGGTCCGGGTTTATATGCCATTTCATCCTTAATCCTTCGACTAAAAGGGCCTCAAGGTAGTATTTTTTTTGGTTTTTCGAAAATGTATACAATGAGTGGAAATATCAACAAAATAATGGTATTCCCAATCATCTGCAAAGTCAAATTGCTTGTAAAATGGGAATACATTTGGCTTAGGAGATACAAACAAATGGAGAGCAGGAAGTATGCAGAAAGAGAGGAAACCGGATATGCAATGGGGTAATAAACCGCTCCCAAAAAATAAGAAGCCAACATCATCGCGGCATAGCAAATAAGAGTAGCCCATGCCGATCCCATAAACCCATAGGAAGGAATCAGTGCCACATTTAAAACAATGGTAATGGCAGCACCTCCCAAAGCAATCAAAGCACCGATGCCGGTTTTATTGGAGATTTTATACCAAATGGAAAGGTTGTAATAAACCCCTAAGCATAGATTGGCCAAAAGAAGCAAGGGAACCACTTTCAATCCTTGATGAAATGCAGAGCCTTCTTTTCCAACAAAATATTTAAAAACATCCATATAAACCATGACAAACAAAAAAATAAAGGAACATACCATGACAAAATATTTCATCGTTAGCGCATACATTTCTTTTGAGTCTTTATGTTGGGACTGAGAGAAAAAATAGGGCTCAGCAGCCATTCGGAAGGCCTGCACAAAGAGGGTCATGATTAAAGACAATTTATAACAGGCGCCATAAATACCCACTTGAATCATTGCCTTTTCCGGAGACAAAGGCAGATAAAATTTAAGTAAAATACGGTCCATTGTTTCATTCACCATACCTGCAAAACCCACAATAAGCATAGGCATTCCATACTTCATCATTTCTTTCCATAAAGCCAAATCAAATTGCCATTTTATTTTTAGGATGATGGGTAACAAAAGCAGAATACTGATTGCACTGCTCATGAGATTGGCAATAAAAATATATCCTATTCCAACAGAAGGATTGTATACCGCATGCACAAAAGGCTGCCAAAAGGATAAATACTCATGAGACAATATATAGGGACATCCAACAATAAAGAACAGCGTAAGAAGAATATTGCAGGCGATATTTATCAGTTTAATACCGGCAAAAAGAAGAGGCTTGTTCCGCGCCCTTAACTCGGCAAAGGGGATAATTGAAATGGCATCCAAGCCAAGAATAATGGCAAACCAAGATATATATTCAGGATGATTTTTATAATGAATGCTTTCTGAAATAAAAGGGGAAAAAAAGATAAAAAGCCCACTCAGTAAAACGGAGGATAAAATCAAGGATAGCAGGGAAGTATTAAAAACTTTTTTCGTGTCTTGAACGGTGGTAAAAAATCGAAAGTAGGTCGTTTCCATTCCATAGGTAAAAAGAATGATAAAGAAGGAAACATAGGCATAAAATTCAGTATTCACACCAAATTCTCCGGGGTTAAAAACCCTTACCAAAAGGGGCGTAAGAATATAGTTAAGCAAGCGTCCGATGATGCTGCTTAAGCCATAAATGGCGGTCTGTCCTGCTAATTTTTTAATATGACTCAAAATGAACTTGAAATTGGAGATAAATTCTGGCGACAGTATAAGTCGCAGATCTATTTGAGAGGTGAAATTAGAACTTATTTTTTGATAACAAAATGGACATGATTTTGGATAGATGCTTGTTTACTCATCACTTTGGAAACGTTGGCCCCTGAAGGCCCTATATGACACCAATCCACAAATATTTTTAATTGATCTTCGCTTCCTTCAGCTTCGATATACACACTTCCATCATTTTCATTTTTCACAAATCCTGCGATCCCTAATTCAATAGCCTTTTCCTGTGTAGATTTTCTGAACCACACCCCCTGAACAAGGCCAAATACTTGAATGGAAAGCGCCTTTTTCATGTTATTTTTTTTTGAAAACAGGATTTCTTTTTTCAATAAAGGCAGAGGCACCTTCTTTAAAATCATCGGTTAAAAAGCAGGTGCCAAACTCAGAAATTTCAGTAGCGAAACCATCAACACCATGCGCATAATGGGCATTTACACTTTTGATAACACTACCTATTGCAAGCGGAGATTGCGCATATATTTTATCCAGCAACTGCAGACAAGCATTGATTAAATCGGGCTGTTCTACAATCTGATTAATTAAGCCCAACCGAAAGGCTTCATCAGCAAGAATCATTTCACCTGTTAACATGAGCTTTAAGGCATTGGTCTTTCCAACAAGAATTGTCAATCTTTGGGTTCCACCATAGCCGGGAATCAGGCCTAATTTCACTTCAGGTTGTCCAAATCGAGCATTGGAACTCGCAATCCGAAGATGGCATGCCATTGCCAATTCGCAACCACCACCAAGGGCAAAGCCATTGATAGCTGCAACAACAGGCTTGGGGCTATTTTCAATTTTGGAAAAAACCTCATGACCGTGGGTACTCAATTTTTTTCCTTCCTCCAAACTGAGGCCAATAAATTCAGAAATATCCGCCCCGGCAACAAATGATTTGGCACCAGCACCGGTAATCATAATACCGTAAATATCCGCATTGGCGAGAGCATAATCCATTGCCAGGCCGATTTCACGAACGGTATGAAAGGTCAAAGCGTTCAGCTTATCAGGCCTATTAATGGTAATAAGGAGTGTATTGCCCTCAACAGACAACAAAAGATTTTCGAAA
>CANKSK010000012.1 GCA_947485425.1 Bacteroidota bacterium
AAAACCACCCCCATTCTAGCTTAGGAAATATGAGCCCAAATGAATTTCAAAAAATAAAAGCTATTAATAAATTGTCTAATTTAGCTCTGTAGGATAAAGGGGGTACTTACAAAATAAATCCCAACAGGATTAAAATCGAATAAATCCCGACTGCATAAACTTAAATAAATCCCGTCGAGATTAAATTTGAATAAATCCCAACCGAATAAACTTGAATAAATCCCAACAGGATTAAACTTGAATAAATCCCGACTGTATAAACTTGAATAAATCCCAACAGGATTAAAATCGAATAAATCCCGACTGTATAAACTTGAATAAATCCCGTCGAGATTAAATTTGAATAAATCCCAACCGAATAAACTTGAATAAATCCCAAAAGGATTAAAATCGAATAAATCCCGACTGTATAAACTTAAATAAATCCCGTCGGGATTAAATTTGAATAAATCCCAACCGAATAAACTTGAATAAATCCCAACGGGATTTAATTTGAATAGCCCCGCATAATATGCGGGGTAGAAAATTCATTCCGAATCCAACCGCAAAGCGGTTGAATAATGAATAAACTAAACTGATATAAAATATGTTTGTATATACACATTGACTTCCAAAATTATCCCTTTCGCCACATGGCATGCGGGGCTAATCAAATTTCCCCCTTTCTGTGGCGGAATCTTTAATGTGTCCCAGAGCAAAAAATATTTTTGCCCATTCCTATCAAAACAAAACAAAGCTTAATCACTTCTTTTTTCCCGAAGCCATCAAATATACCGAGGTGAAATCCTGAAAATTCATGGCGTTGACATGATAGTTCAACACTCTTTTTTGAACAAGGTCTGTATATTCATCATAAAAAAGAGGCATGATAGCCGCGTCATCCATCGCAATCTGATCGGCCTTTTGCAAAAGGGCATATCTTTTTTCCAAATCCACTTGATGTTGCGCATTTCTGAAAACAGAATCAAATGCAAGGCTCATGTACCTGACAGAATTGATGTAGGATCGCTCTGATTTTTTTGCAGGAACATGTTCTCCAAACAACAGGTTTAAAAAATTTTCAGGGTCGGGATAATCCGCCACCCAGGCAGATCGCCAAAACGGAGCCCTACCTGCCTCCAAATTTTCAAGATGCTGGGCAAAGGGCATCACCTCAAAAGAAACCTCTATATTCAAGTTCTCTTTCAACATTTTCTGAATCACTTCTGCCACCTGCAAATTTCTGGATCCTCCCGAATTGATTTGCAAGGTCACCGCCGGAAATTTTTTCCCTTGCGGGTATCCGGCAATAGCCATCAGCTTCTGGGCTTTCCCCGGATTAAATTCATACCCCCTTACAGCATCCGTATGATAGGCTTTAAACGCCGGCGGAACAATCCCATGAATTGCTGGAAGCCCCTCGCCCTGTAAGGTGAAATCAACAATTTTTTCTCTGTCGATGGCATAATTAAATGCCTGACGAACCTCCTTGCGATTAAAAATCGAACCCTGATGTTGAAAACCATAATATTGAATACTCATGGCAGGAAGGGTATGCACATCAAAGGATCGACTCTGCCGCTTCGCATCATCAAGCTCGCCCACCACTTCATCAATCATCTCCAAAGGAAGCTGATGCACCACATCCAAATTCCCTTTGCGAAATTCCATCAACTCGGTCTTCTTTTCCTTGATAAAAGAATATTGAATGGCATCCAAATAAGGCAGGGTATTTCCCAGCGAATCAATGCCCCAATAATTTTCATTTCTTTTCAGCACGACACCTTCACCTTCCTTCAGCTGATCCACATAAAAGGGTCCTGTGCCCACACAATGCGTTCGCATCTCTTCATGGTACGCATCAAATGCTTCTTTGGGATAGATAAAAGCAAAGGGCGTTGTCAACATATGTAAAAATCCGGCAAAAGGATGCAGCAAACGAATTTGAAGCGTGTAATCATCCACCACCCGAATGCCACTCACGCCTGATGATAGTGGCGCTTTTTTTTGCGTACTTTGGTAATATCCATCGGCCCCAACAACCTTCCCCCTAAACAGCCAATAGCCCTGATTATCGGCTTGGGCTTCACAAATTTTATCAAAACAATACTGCACATCTGCAGCCTTCAATTCCCTTCCTTTTGAGCCTTCAAAACAAGCATCATCACTATATCGCACCCCTTTGCGAATATAAAAAGTGAAAACATTGGCAGAATCATTTACCACCCATTTTTCTGCCAAACAAGGCTTAATAGATAAATCCGCCGATGAAAGTTTTACCAAACCCTCATACACCTGATAGGCTATTTGTGCGGAAGTCGTTTCTGTAATATTCAGAGGAAATAAACTGCGAAAATCCTCTATTTCATTGATGCGCAGCACACCTCCATAATGGATGTTGCCCTTGGCAATTCTTGCCTTTGGTGCTTCATGACGATCTGAATGACAAGAAAAAAAATAAATACAAACAAATAAAATCCAATAGCGATTCATTACATACGTTTTCATGTTGCAATTGCATCAAAATAGATACGACAAATTATTTTCCTTCACCTATTTAAAAACTAATCCAGCTCTATCAAAACCGGACAATGATCCGAATGCCTTGCTTCAGATAAGATGACGGCTCTTTTCAGACGGCTCTGTAAATTCGAACTCAATTGGTGGTAATCAATACGCCATCCCAGATTTTTTTCTCTTGCATTCGACCGCTGACTCCACCAAGTATATTGATGAGGAGCGTCATTCAAATGCCGGAAGGCATCCAAAAAACCCCTACTGATAAATGTATCAACCCACAATCTTTCTTCGGGAAGAAATCCTGAGGACTTGGCATTTCTCACCGGATCATGTATGTCAATGGCTTTGTGACAGATATTATAATCACCAGAAATTACCAACTCCGGTCTTGATTTTTTTAGGGTATCAATATACTGTATAAAATCCTCCAACCACTGCATCTTAAAGCTTTGTCTCAATTCACCCGTGGTACCAGAAGGCATGTATACACTCATCACTGAAAGGGATCCAAAATCTGCCCGTATCACCCTGCCCTCCTGATCATAGATGTCTATCCCACAACCATATTCAACATGGTCGGCCGGTTTTTTTGAAAGAATAGCCACGCCGCTATATCCCTTTTTTACCGCAGGATACCAATATGCATGGTAACCCGCATCAGAAAATAACGTTAAATTCAATTGATCGGGATGCGCTTTAATCTCTTGTATGCATACCACATCAGGATCCGTTTGTTTCAGCCATTCCAGAAAACCTTTATTCAAAGCGGAACGAATTCCGTTGACATTATAAGTAATGATTCGCATGTACGTGTATTTAGTATTTTTGAGGTACCGAAATTACATAATTAATTTCCAAAATCCTTGCTATGAGATGGAATTCCTTCATAAAAAGAAAAGGTCTTGCGGTTTCAAAATACAACTGTCATATTTATTTTAAATTTACATTTTATTCTTAAACCCAATTGCTTGAAGTTTAAATCCCATTTTCGAAGCATGATACCCATGGCAGTGCTGCTGTGCATCCTTTTCATGCCCGGGTTATATGGTCAAGATTTGGGTAATATGCATCAGAAAAAAATACGGTTTACACTTGATACCATACATCTGGACTCCTTAAGCATCATTCCAGGAACCTTCAGCATGCAGGAAATAGATTCCTCTTTGTTTTCAGTCAACTACCTACAAAGCACGCTTTTATTTAAAAAAAATGAAGAGAAACTCCCCGACAGCATCCGCATTACATATCGGGTATTTCCCTATTTATTTGGAAAATCACATCAACACAAAACCTATGAGCAAATTATAAATCATGCCTCTGGCGCCTATAACCCTTTTCTCTTTGGGGAAGAAAAACTTTCTGAAGATCTTTTCAAAACCGAAGGCATTAGCAAAAGTGGAAGCATCTCCAGAGGCATTAGCATTGGCAACAACCAAAATGTGGTGGTAAACTCCAACCTCAATCTCCAACTCTCTGGTAAAATTACCGATGACATCGAAGTACTGGCAGCTGTTACCGACGACAATATTCCCATTCAACCGGAAGGAAACACACAGCAACTGCAGGATTTCGATAAGGTATACATTCAGCTCTTCAATAAAAATCACAAACTGCAGGCAGGAGATTTTGACATGAAAAAACCGAATGGATATTTTATGAATTTCTTCAAACGCGCACAAGGAGGCTCTTACAAGGGCATTTTTAATTTGTCACCAAAATCTGCATCCGTAAAAAACACATTCATCAAAACTGAAGTCGCTGCAGCCATTGCCAAAGGACGTTTTACAAAAAATCAACTCGCAATAGAAGAAGGAAACCAAGGCCCCTATCGGCTCAGCGGAGCAAACAATGAATCCTATATCGTTATTGTATCAGGGTCTGAAAGGGTTTTCTTAAATGGTGTTCAACTAAATCGCGGACAACAAAATGACTATATCATCGATTACAATACCGCTGAAATAACCTTTATGCCCGGGAAGCTCATCACAAAAGATTCTAGAATTTTTGTTGAATTTGAATATGCCGATAGAAACTATGCCCGTACCCTGTTTTTTTCAGGAACAGAATTTACAAAAAATAGATTTACTTCTCGCTTGAATATATACTCTGAACAAGACAATAAAAACCAACCCATTCAACAAAATTTAACCGATCCTGAAAAGATCCTGCTCGCCAATGTGGGAGACCATTTAAGCCAAGCCCTCATCAAAACTTTTCAAGCGGTGGCTTTTAACAAAGACCAAATTCAATATCAAAAAAAAGACACCCTCATTGCAGGACAAAAAGATACCATCTTTGTATATTCAAGAGATTCTTCAGTTGCACTTTTTAATGTAAACTTCTCCAGAGTAGGAACAGGAAATGGTAGCTATGTGATGAGCAAAACAAGCTTTGCCAATGGCAGAGTATACGAATGGGTAGGAAAAAATAAAGGCGATTTTGAACCTGTATTTCTGTTGACAAGCCCAAAGCAACAACAAATGTTCGTTTTCGGATCCTCCTATAAAATTTCAAAATCTTCAACCATAGCAATAGAAGGAGCCACCACAAAAAATGACATCAATCTATTTTCTTCCCGCAACAAAGATAACGACCAAGGCTACGGACTCAAAACCACCTATACCTTTAATCGATTTCTAAACCTTGCCGATACCATTCGTTCATGGAAAATAAAAACTGCGCTTGACTATGAATACAGCAGCATTTACTTCAACCCCATTGAAAGGTATAGAAATGTGGAATTTAACAGAGACTGGAATACTGTAAACCTTAGCAAAAAAGCCAATGAATTTATTCCTTCTGCATCCATTTCCCTTTCCCAAAGCCAAACAGGAAACATCTCCTATCTATTCAAATCCTATGAACGACAAAATACCTATAAAGGCAATATGCATGGACTTCAATCCAATTTGCAATGGAAAGACTTTCAACTAAAAACCTTGGGTAGCTTCCTGCAAAGTAAAGACTCTTTGACAACCGCAAACTATTTAAAACAACAAGCAGATTTATCTTATCATTCCAAATATTTGATAGTAGGAGCCAAAGAAGAAACAGAAAACAATGCAATGAAAAATAATCTCAATGACCTGCTTTCGTCCTCGAGTTTTTCATTTCAAGAGTTTCATTTGTATTTGTTAAATGCAGATTCCAATATCAATCAATATAACCTTGATATCAGCAGAAGAAATGATTTATTACCCAGATTAAGTGAACTGAATATGGCAAGCCAAGCCGATAATGTACAGTTTGGATTGGCACTTAAAAAAAATTCCAACAGCAGATTTTCAATGAATACCGCCTATCGAAATTTATCCGTTTTAGATACCACTCTTCTTCCCAAACCATCCGCAAGTACCTTTTTAAACCGAGCAGACTATTACTTCAGCATTTGGAAAGGAGCTCTCAATGCCTCTACCTTTTATGAAATTGGAACAGGTCAAGAATTTAAAAAAGAATATCTCTTTGTTGAAACCCCTGCAGGACAAGGAACTTATATTTGGAATGACTATAATAAAAATGGCATAAAAGAACTCAACGAATTTGAAATTGCCGTATTTCAAAATCAAGCCAATTATATCAAAGTTTTCATTCCCACTGCAGAACATGTGAGAAGCTATTCAAATATTTTTAATGAAATTCTAAACATCAACCCCGCCTCCTATTTTCAAGGAGCAAAAGGAATCAAAGCATTCATCTCGCGTTTTTCTACCCAGACATTGCTAAGGATGGAAAGAAAAACACTGAATAAAAATATTGAAAACATCCTCAATCCTTTTGCCAAGATGGATTCATCGGCAATCGTTGAAAATTCAAGTTTCAGAAATACAGTATACTTCAACAGAAGCGATCCCCATTGGGGCATTGACATCAATTATTTGGAATCGAAAAACAAACAATTGCTCATCAATGGATTTGAGAAAAAACAATTGAATGAAAAAGGTGCGAACCTCAGATGGAATGTAAGCAGAAGCATCGGACTGAAAACCTCCTTCACGTTAGGGAAAAAATCAAATCATGCAGCGCTCTACCAAACAAAAAATTATACCATCCAATATCGTGAACTAGAGCCTGGCATCAGCTTTCAACCGAGCTCTTCTTTTAGGGGAAGTATAAGTTATAAATACACCGTCAAAGACAATATCGAATCGGATATTGAAAATGCCATTATTCAGAAAATAAGTGGTGAGATGAAATACAACAGCATTTCAAAAGGAAGTTTTTTATGCCGCATCAATTTGATAAACATTCAATCAAATGCCTATAACAACTCGCCCGTATCTTTTGAAATGCTTGAAGGCTTGCAGGTAGGAAAAAATATTACCTGGAATGTTTCTATTCAAAGAAATCTCTCCGAAAATATGCAGATGAACCTAAGCTATGATGGCAGAAAACCTGAAGGCCTTGACATCATCCATACCGGTAATGTGCAAGTAAGAGCCTTTTTCTAAAATTTAACAGGGATTTTTTTGTACTGCAAATGCCAAAGAAACCGCTGAACATCCATTGGAATCGGTCACTACCAATTCATAATTTCCTCCATCCGTAATGGTAAAAGTGGCGGATTGAGCCCCTTGAATATTTGCCCCATTCAGCTTCCATTGATAAGAAACAATACTCGCTCCATTAAGTCCACTTGAAGATGCTGCTGAAAGAATGGTGCTTCCTTCGCTGCTGCAAAAAGAAGAATTGCCGGTAATCAGTGCTTGAGGCTTTGTATTATTCACACGAAAATCCGCAGCGTTTGCCATACATCCACTGGCAAAGAGAATTTCTACATGATACATACCCGCTTCTGTGGCCACTATTTCAGCATTTCTTTCTCCGGTTACCTCATTGCCATTCAAATACCAAGTGTAGCCAACAGGAGTGTTTGCTCCCGAATTTACAGAAACAGCCGTTGAAAGCTGAACGTAGTCCGCAGTACAAATCGCATTGCTGCCAATAATTTTTATTTTGGGAATGGTAAACTCTTCGGCCTGAACAGCAGAAGATTTTGAAAGACAGGCATGGGCATCCCTTACTTCCAAAGAAATCAAGGCCTTATTTTGTATGGTATAATTGGTGTTGGTGGCTCCCGAAATGGGGCTGCCATTGGCAAACCATTGATAAACAAAGGGAGCCGTTCCTCCTACCACATGAGCCGAAAGCTCAGAAGTAGCCCCATGACAATAGGCAGGCATCCCATCAATACTTGCTAGAGGTGAAGAATTTGAAACAAGCGCAAATTCAGGCGAAGACAAGGTACAAGCACTTTTCAGCACTGCCAATATTGAATATTTTCCATCCTTAAGCGTTTGATAAGATTGATTCGTAGCACCGCTGATGATTTCTCCATCCAAAAGCCATTGGTATGTGGCGATGGATGCGCCCGCAGCAAGATTAGGATTTGCCTGCAAAACAGGTGGCGTACCCGAACAATAGCTTGAAGGCCCTGTTATCGCAATACTTCCAGTGGGCTTTGCCACCACCGTAATGGCATTAGATGTATTTACACAGCCCTGAAAGCTGGTGGTTACCATTGTATATACACCAGGATTGGTTGCATCCAGGTAGGATTTATTTTCATTGGCAATATTGCTTCCATTAAGCTGCCATTGATAGGTAGCCGGTCCAAAAAACATCGATTTTTCGGCATTCAAAAAGGTGCTTCCAGTCCCACAAACATATCCATCTCCTGCAATGACAGGCATTGAAGGCATTGCTGCGGCAACGATAAATTCTAATGAGCGTACTGAACATTGATTTGAATTGGTAACCACAACTTGATAGGTTCCATTTTTGTTAATTTGCAAGGTTGAATCATGGGCTCCGGCAATGCTACTTCCATTCCAAATCCACTCATATTTTGTAATCGTTGCGCCCTGACCCGCCTTTGATGCCGTAGCAGACAAAGTAGCTTGCCCTCCATGACAAATCATTTTAGGACCGTTTAAATGAGCCTCAGGGCATTGAGCAAAAGAGACAACATGACCGCTGATAAATGCCAACAGCAAGATCATCAAGCGCAGGCCTTTTCCATAAAAAATAGAATAAGAAGTTACAAATTTTGCCTTTTTTCTAGTTGGTATCATCTGTGTTCCCATGTGCTTATTTGTATTCAAATGAAAGACTGTAATTGCTAAATAGAAGATTAAAATTACGCATTTTAGTGAAATATAACCCCCTTTTTACGTGTTTTTTGGAGAAAGGTTTGTTAAATGATCAAGGTCCGCGATTTTTCTGCTTCTAAAAACAAAATAAAGAGCAGCAGAAAACAATACAAAGGCGATGGCCTGATGCATCACCCCTAACCATAAAGGAACTGCATACAGAAGTGTGAAAATGCCCAATGTGAGCTGGGTAATCAAAACAGCGTATAAAATGACTATCGATTTTTTCAGTTGTCCACCCATTTTCAATACAAACATTTTTATAAATAAATAGGTACCCAAAGCAAAAAGCACCCAAGCCATGCAGCGATGAATAAATTGAATACCGGCCACGTTGGAAAGAAAATTATCCCACCAAGGAGAAAAGGAAAGTACTGCTGCAGGCATCCATTCATTTCCCATCATTGGAAAGGTATTATATACCAATCCTGCCCTTAATCCGGCAACAAATGCCCCATATATAATCTGCACGATGGTCAAGGAAAAAAACAGCAAGGATAAGCGTCTAAAGAAAGAACTTGTACCCGAGCCCATGTCTTCCTTGGGCGACATCTCACCTTGATAGATGATATCCAAAGCGGTATAAAATAAAAACCCAAAGGTGATAAAAGCAGTTATTAAATGCGTTGCCAATCGGAAATGGCTTACATGTGGATTGTCCTGAAGTCCACTTTTTACCATAAACCATCCCAAAAAACCTTGAAAACCACCCAAGAAAAAAATAAAAAGCAATTTCCGCATCAGCGGCTTTGAAATCTTTTTTTTCCATACAAACCAAACAAAGGGAATAATAAAAACAATGCCGATCAAGCGGCCAATAAAACGATGAATAAATTCCCAGAAAAAAATAAATTTAAACTCTTCCATCCCCATCTGATGATTGATCAGTTTATATTCAGGAAATTGCTTATATTGATCAAAAACCAACTGCCACTGAGTATCATTGAGAGGAGGAATACTTCCCATAAACACATTCCACTCGGTAATCGATAATCCGGAATGGGTGAGACGCGTAATCCCACCAATAACAACCATTAAAAAAATGAGTAGACAACCGGTCAGAAGCCAGCTGACAATAGGCTTGGTATCTTTTGACATAAAGAGGAGGGAAAATAGGTTTGGATTATTTTTATCATTGATTCAACCCTTTTGCATGATACATACCTGAATGGTTTACCATTTCCATAATCCTTTCGGAATCCGTTTTTTCATCATCAAAAACAACGGTGGCCGTTTGCGATTCCAAAACAACCTGACTGCTTATCACTCCTTCACCTGTCAACAATCTATTCACTGCATGTACACAATGTCCACAAGACATTCCTTCTATTTGCAGTTCAATTTTTTTTTCCATTTAATTCAATTTCCTGAGCAGTAAGGCAAACTCTTCCATTTCATACAGCTTTTTCATGCTGATGTGGGTTTTTACTTTATCCAGCAAAGGTAAAACAAAATCTTTTCTTTCGCCATTCAATGCATAAATTGATTGACCATTGTGTATAACACAGGAAATCATCTTTAAGTCCAACATCATCTGCAAATCCCTAGACAAATTAATGCCATCCGTTTTCAAAATTCTGCAGATTTCTTCTTCGCTGACCGTTTTTTCTCTGTCTATGATATATAATACTTTCAAACGATTTTCATCGCCCATTACTTCATATATTTTAGCAATAAAATTAAACACATCATCATTGTTTACAATAACGGTTTGCGTTTGAGGTCTAACATCGGCTATTGAATACTGTTGTAAATTTTCCATATGATTTAAATTTTCCATTTAGGATGGTGATTTTTTTGTTCCTAATAACATCCCAAAAGTATATTGGCCGAGAGACTGAGGAAATCCCATTTCGGTCTTTTTATTTCCGATGTAAGATTTTTGGCGTTTTTGTCAATTCCCGATTTTCTCAAAAAAACAAGCCAAAACACCCTATTTAGTATCTAAAACAGCCCTTTTATCCTTCAGAAAGGGGAAAAAGCCATTCTTGAGGCCATCATAAAAACAAAGAAATCTATCCGCAATTATTTCTTTTTTTCTTTGGGAGAAACGGCGATAATTTGAATTTTTCGCTCAAAAGCCGCACTTTTGCTGTAAATGGAGTTGCGCGAATCATTGGGATTGTCGCTAACAAAAGGACTCGCTTGAAGCTCGCCCACCTCTTCCTCTGTAATATCAATCCGTGGAAGCGTTGTATCGGTATGCAGTAAATAAGGTCTTAAAGCACCTTCTTGAAAAGCATCAAAGAAATTCCGCAGACTAGACAACCGCCTACCGGCGAGTTTGATGTTATAATCGGTAGATGCCAGGGGACTGCAAAAGCCTTTCAAAGTGATGCTCACATCTCTGCCTTCATGCATCAACTTCAAAAGCAAAGCAGAAAATTTTTCCAAATCTTCCTCTCCACTCTGCACATTTTCAGTGAAAAAATCCAAAATATCTTGCTCGGCTTCCTTAGCCTTTTCCCCCTTCAAGCCCTTGGCATATTCATTTTTATACAAGCCTATCATTCCTATATAATTGTGATAGGTTTCCAGATAATTCAAAGTTGTCACATTGGCCTTGGTCCGCGGATTGGGCTCATCATTATGAAAATACAAGGTAATGGGCACAAGCAACTGAATTTCCTTAGAAGCATCCAACTTGATTTCTGCAAGCTGTGTTTTTTTTGCAGCAGTACTATCTTTTACATCCTGATGGTAATAATAAATATCATTGCAACAAGTAGCATATTTTTCAGTGAAAGATCCCTTTCGATTGGAAACGAAAAAAGCATTGCCTTTTTCTGGGTTCAATGAAAAATATAAATCATTATAACTTGAATTAATAGGTGCTCCGATATTAATGGGGCTGCTCCATTTTTCACCTGTGCTATCGAGAGCTGCTTTAAAGATATCAAAACCACCCATCCCTTTATGCCAGTTGGAGCTAAAGTATAACGCACGGGAATTGGCATCGTAAAAAGGGGTTACCTCATCATCTAGGCTATTAATCTGTTTGCCCAGATTGTATACTTTGCTACATGCATTTTTTTCGTTGAGCAATGCCGCCCATATAGCCAATTTTCCTTCTCCTCCTTTTCTG
>CANKSK010000013.1 GCA_947485425.1 Bacteroidota bacterium
ATAATAATAAAATGTACAACGAAATTGAAAATTTAAATACGGAAAGGCAAAATATTGCCACCGGAGCAATTGCCAAAACTTTTATAGCCAATGTGTTTTCTTGGATGACTTTGGCCTTAACCATTACAGGAATCGTAGCGTATTTATTTGGCACAAACGAAGCATATACAAGTTTAATTATCACGCCTACTGGCTTTACAGGACTTGGTTATTTTGCGATGTTTGCACCTATAGGATTTGTGCTCATCATGTCATTTGCTTTCAATAAATTATCTTCAACGGCACTCCTTGGTTTATTTCTAGCCTATTCATTTGTGATGGGCATGAGCATGAGCACGATATTTCTTGCCTATAAAGCCGCATCGATATATATGACCTTTGGCATTACTGCCGGCACCTTTGGATTTATGGCTGTATTGGGTTATACCACCAAAACAGACCTTACCAAATTTGGGAGCATCATGATTATGGGATTATGGGGAATTATGTTAGCCAGCATTGTCAATATTTTTGCCGGAAGCAGCGCCATGGCTACCCTCATATCAATTGTAGGGGTTTTGGTTTTCACAGGGCTTACCGCCTATGATGTTCAGAAACTTAAAAGAATAGGATCAGGAGTAGAATATGGCACTGAAGCCTCTTCAAAGCTTGCGATGATGGGCGCATTGAATCTATATCTTGACTTCATCAATTTATTTATCATGCTCCTGAGGTTATTCGGGGACAGAAGAAATTAATACTTATAAAAACCAAATATTCCTGCCCTAAAAAAGATATTAAAAGCATAATCACGAAAAGGTGTTTATAAAACAGGATGGGTTAACCGCCAACTTTCCAGATTTCAAAAAATGCCTACCTTTGGTGGGCATTTTTTATTCTTCTATCACGCTTATCAATAAAAAACAAAAAATATGAAAAGAGCATACGTATTTCCCGGGCAAGGTGCCCAATTCTCTGGAATGGGCAAGGAGTTGTATCAAAACTCGTCTATGGCCAAAGACCTTTTCCACCAAGCCAATGACATCCTTGGTTTTTCGATTACGGATTTGATGTTTGAAGGAACAGATGAAGACCTTCGCCAAACAAAAGTTACACAGCCATCCATTTTTTTACATTCGGTAATTCTCGCAAAAACATTGGGAGAAAACTTTAGGCCCGACATGGTTGCAGGACATTCGCTAGGCGAATTTTCGGCACTTACTGCCAATGGCACCCTCAGTTTTGAAGACGGACTCCGCTTGGTATTGAAGCGTGCTACTGCAATGCAAAAAGCTTGCGAAATAGAAACGTCAACCATGGCAGCCATATTGGGACTTGAGGACAAAATAGTTGAAGATATCTGTTCAAGTATTGATGACATCGTAGTACCGGCCAATTACAATTGCCCTTTACAACTGGTAATTTCAGGTAGCATGTCAGGGGTACAGAAAGCATGTGAGTTACTATCAGCAGCCGGAGCAAAAAGGGCCTTGATGCTGAGCGTTGGCGGTGCATTTCACTCACCTTTGATGGAGCCCGCTAGAAAGGAATTGGAAGAGGCCATTTATGCTACCAATTTTAAAAATGGAAGTTGTGCCGTTTACCAAAATGTAAATGGAAAAGCCGTTACAGACCCTGAAGAAATTCAAAAAAATCTTGTCGCGCAATTAACCGCTGCTGTGCGATGGACACAAACGGTTCAAAACATGCTAGTAGATGGAGCTACCTCATTTACAGAGGTGGGCCCCGGCAAAGTATTACAAGGCCTTGTAAAAAAAGTTAACCGAGAAGTTGAAGTTTTTAGCGCCTAGATTTAAACAAACTATTTCTTAGAAAATAGAAAAGAATACACTTACATTTTATCAATAAAAAAAGGGACGATTGCTCGTCCCTTTTTTTATGCTTTAGTAGCAAAAATGAAAATTATTTTTTCTGTGTTTCAGAAATGACATGGAAGGCCTCGAAAAGATAGGCATCCTTTTTAAGGGTCTTTAAAAATTGCTTGGTTTTCAACTCACTTAAGGTATCACCAACATTGGTAGGTGCATCCGCCATACCGAGAGAAGCGTCAAAACCAGGGATTGCTTTTTCAATTTCTTCAAATTTTTGGGCATCCATTTTCAGTTTTTTCTGTTCGGCACGAAAGTTTTGCAAATTTAAAGAGTATTTAGAATCATCCATTTGTTTTTTCAACTTTAGGCCTTCCTCATCAATCAACTTAAAGACAGGATTGCGTTCAATTCTAGACCTGCTTGCTTTTTTAATTTTTTCAATATTGGGATCATTTTTATCCCACTGCGTATATTTAGCGGGAGAAATTTCATTCCATGGCATTGCGTAATCTTGTTCTTTTTCTCCCATATCAATGTATGCGTATTTATCAGGAAAAATGATATCTGGAATTACCCCTTTGAGCTGTGTAGCTCCACCATTAATTCGATAAAATTTCTGTATCGTTACCTTGATAGATCCCAATGGTTTTAGGTTGTCATTTTCTGATGCCACATAATCATCAAGATTCATCATGCGCTGAACGGTACCTTTTCCATAGGTAGAAGCGCTACCCATAATGATACCCCGTTTATAATCCTGCATCGCGGCCGCTAAAATTTCAGAGGCAGAAGCACTTAATGAATTTACCATCACCACCAAAGGTCCGGAATAAAAGACGGTAGGATCACGATCTTCGAGCATTTGAGGCAAGCCAAATCTAGATTTTACTTGAACAATGGGGCCTTTTTCAATAAATAAGCCCGCCATATTGACGGCATCTTCCAAAGAACCACCACCATTGTCGCGTAAATCCAAAATAATTCCATCGACATTTTCTTTTTTCAATTTGGCAATTTCATTTTTAACATCGGTAGCACAATTTCTGCCACCATTTCTGTTGAAATCTGCATAAAATCCGGGTAGTTTTATATAACCCACATTCTTTTTATTATCCTTTAAGATAGCCGATTTGGCAAACGTTTCCTCAATCATGACCACATCACGAATAATGGGAATCACGACAATCGATCCATCTACTTTTTTCACGGATAAACGAACCTCTGTCCCTTTTTTTCCTCTTATTAATTTCACGGCATTATCTAAGTTCATATCGACAATATCAACAGGTTCATCAGCGCCCTGTGCGACTTTGAGAATAATATCGCCTACTTTCAACTGACCTTGTTTCCAAGAAGCGCTTCCCGGAACAATATTTTGTACGCGGATGTACCCATCTCTTTCCTGGAGTGTGGCGCCAATACCTTCCAACCGGCCTGTCATGCTGATATCAAAAGCTTCTTTTTCTTTCGGAGGAAAATAATTGGAATGTGGATCATAGGTTTCAGCCATCGCATTTAAATAGGCGCCCACACGATCACTTTTTTCAACCTGAGCAAGTCTTTTATACCATGAATCTTGGGATTTAAGAACTTTTTTTCGTGCATCGGCTTCCATTTCTGCGAATGTCAAAATTTTCACCAAAGAATCTTTTTTTACAAGAGATTTGGACTCTTGAGATGTTTTATTTTTTTCCGCATCGATGCTTTTTAAATTTAGGATTGAATCATTTTTTTTAACTGCTTTTTCCTGTTCATCCATACTTTCAGAAAGCCTAACCATCACCTGATATTTAAGGGATTTACGCCAGTTTTCTTTCAACTCATTATCATCAGAAGCATAAACTGCTTTTTTCCCGTCTAAAAGCATGGTTTCATCGGTAGTAAAATCAAAAGGCTTATCGAGAAATTCCTTATAAAATGTGCCTACTTGTTTCACTCGATTATTGACAATTTCCAAAGATTTTTCAAAAAACTCATAGCTTCCACTATTTATCTGATCATCAAGTTGTGTCCTATACTTTTTCAATTCATCAATATCTTTTTGGGTAAAGAATCGCTTGTTTCCATCCAGAGATTTGATATAGTGATCAAAGAATTTTATCGAAAATGCATCATTGGCTTCCATGGGCTGCAAATGTGCAGAGTTCATTTCCTGAAACAATTCACGCAGAATGACTTCATTTCTATCGCCAGGATTGTGATTAAAAGAGGAAAAAATTAAAAAAGCAGACAAGTAGACTGCAAAAAGACTAAAGTGTTTTAATTTCATTTTTATTCTATATAATTTTTATAATTCGATTTAAAAGGAATCATCCTCTTTTTATGCATCGGCAATAGTAACGGAAAATTGCGATAATTGTTACATAAACAGGACTATAAACCCATCTCTTGCATCTTTTGAAATATTTGAAGAGTAGCGCCCGATTCATCCTGAAAATAAACTTTCAATGCCGCCTTCATTTGATTTTGGACATCAGGATGTCCATTTATAGAATCAAAAGCCGACAAAAATGCCTCTGTATTTGCAAAAGGAAACGCACAAGCCTTTTCTTTTAAAGCCAATGCCTCTCTTGACTTCAGATGATTCGGTCCAAAAAACACAGGAATACCGTAAACAGCTGCTTCAAGAATATTATGCACTCCTTTTCCAAAGCCGCCACCTACATATGCCATCTTTCCAAAAGCATATAAATAGGCAAGTTGCCCAATATTATCGACCAGTAAGACCTTTGCATCATGCGCATTTTCAATGGAAAGCGATGAAAGCCTGACCGCTTGCGGGCCCCATTTTTTGAGCAGATGTGTCATTCTCATTTCTGAAATTTCATGCGGAGCAATGATCCATTTATAAGGCTCTGCCATTGGATTCTGAAAAAGAGAAAACAGATAATTTTCATCCTCGGGCCATGTGCTTCCAGCGACAAGAATTGAAGCATTGCCAATAAATTCTTCCATGAAGGGCATTTTTGGGCGAGCTGCAGCAATTTCCAAAACCCGATCAAAACGTGTATCACCCGAAACGTCCACCTGCTCGATACCATTCTTATTCAACAATTGCTTTGATTGAAGATCTTGAACAAAGATGCATGTAGATTTTTTCAAAATTTCTCTATACCAAGCGCCAAAGCGGGAAAAAAAATACTGAGAGGGTCTAAATACAGCAGAAATATAAAAAAAAGGAGTTTCCTTTTTGTACAATACGCTTGTGTAATGATACCAAAATTCATACTTGACAAATACCACTTGAATAGGATTTACCAGAGACACAAATTTTTGGGCATTCAAGGCCGTATCCAAGGGGAGATAAAAAACATAATCTGCTAAAGGATAATTTTTTCTAATTTCATAACCGGAAGGCGAGAAAAAGGTCAGCACTATTTTGAGATTCGGTCGTTCTTTTTTTATTTTTTCAATGAGGGGTCTACCCTGTTCAAACTCTCCCAGAGAAGCACAATGCACCCAAATTCTTTTTTCACTGGTAACTAATTTTTCCTCTATTTTTTGAAAAATATTTTTGCGCCCACTGATCCATTTTTTTGCTTTAATATGAAAAGGAGAAAGCAATAGAATAGCAACATAATAGGCACGCATACATATGTTGTAGACAAATAAAGACATCAGTTGTAATAATATTCTGCAGGTTTTCTTTTATAGAACAGAATAATCCATCCAGCCCTAAGTCCATAAAGCATATCCACCCGAGATGAATTATCTTTTTCTATGGTGTCGAAGTTAAAAATTCGTCTGTTTTTGGTAAAAGCCTGAACACTTTCAGCACACAAAAAGAAATTGATTAATCTGGAATTGCTCAGATAGAGAAATCCAATGGACTCTTGAAAAGCAAAACCATTTGTCAATCGATCATATCCTTTTTGGTATTCACCAGAAAGGGCAGGCACGGTATTGCCGATGACCTCAATTCTGATTTTATGCTCGAGAAATCCCGGACCGGCTTTCACAAAAAAGCCCGAACCTTGCTTAGGAGAAAGGGGAAACAATTTTCCGAATGAAGCATTTAGGGTATATCCCCTCTCATAAAAGCGAATATCGGCAAATCGGCCATCAACGCCAATCACATTCCCTGAAGAGGTAGAAATGGAATTTAAAATACCGCTTTCATGCAGGATGTTTCCAAATAAAAAAGAGCCTTCTAGACTAAAAAGAAAATTTTTCTTGTTTTTAAAGGACAAATAGCCACCTAGATTTGAATTCCATCCAAATCGGCTTGCCAAATCACCACCCGGTATTTGAAAGGCTGCTGACAAGCCCAAGGAATATTTAGAAATTTCAGGATCGTAATCCTGTTTTTTCCTTTGTTGGCCAAAAGCAAAAGCAACAAATAGAAATGCGATCAGGGAAATGATAAATCGTCTCATGAAGGGCAAAAATAAACTTTAATTTGAACCAAAACCTTCTTTTTCATGAAATTCCAAATAATAAGTATCTTCGCAGGTTGAAACGACATAGCAAACAGGAATTTCCAAAAAATAAGTATGAAAAAGATACAAATGGTTGACTTAATCAGTCAATATGAAAAAATAAACGAAGAAGTAGATAATGCCGTATTGAATGTGATAAAGTCATCTGCGTATATCAATGGTCCGGAAGTAAAGGCTTTTCAGTCAGAATTAGAAGACTATTTGGGGGTAAAACATGTGATACCCTGTGCCAATGGAACCGATGCTTTGCAAATTGCGATGATGGCATTGGGGTTCAAACCCGGCGACGAGGTGATTACGGCAAGCTTTACGTATGTAGCGACGGCCGAAGTTATTGCCCTTCTTCAGCTCAAGCCCGTTTTGGTGGATGTAGATCCGATTACTTTTTCTATAGACCCCCAAGCGATTGAAGCGGCTATTACGGATAAAACAGTAGCCATTGTCCCTGTTCATTTATTCGGTCAATGTGTGGATATGGAGTCGATTTTGCAAATTGCACAAAAGCATCAATTAGCCGTTATTGAAGATACCGCTCAAGCAATAGGCGCCGACTATACTTTTCAAGATGGGCACAAACAAAAATCGGGCACCATGGGAACCATTGGATGTACGTCTTTCTTTCCATCCAAGAACCTAGGTTGTTTTGGAGATGGCGGAGCCTTATACACCAATGATGATGAATTGGCAAAAAAAGTACGTATGATCGCCAATCATGGCCAATCCATTCAATATGTGCATGATTCCATTGGCGTAAATTCAAGACTTGATTCGATACAGGCGGCCATTTTGCGCATCAAATTGCGAAGCCTTGACGCGTATTGTGAGGCCAGACAAAATGCTGCAGCATACTATGATCAAGCGTTCCAAGGGCATTCAGCTATAACCATACCCGGCAGAAACGAGCATTCAACCCATGTATTTCATCAATACACCCTTCAGATCAAAGGCGGAAAGCGCGATGCCCTCAGGGCCTTTTTAGCGACAAAGGAAATACCTGCGATGATATACTATCCCATTCCTTTGCATATGCAAAAGGCCTACATGGATTCCAGATATCAAAAAAATACTTTTCCGATAACCAATGCCCTTTGCGACAGCGTCATTTCCCTTCCAATGCACACAGAACTTGATGAGGAGCAATTATCTTACATAAGTAAAGCGGTGTTGGAATTTTTTGACTTGCAGTAATCCACAGAAATAAAAAATGACAAGAATTTAAAGATATGAAAATCGCAGTAATAGGCACAGGATATGTTGGCTTGGTCACGGGTACCTGCTTTGCAGAAACCGGGAATATGGTAACCTGCGTAGATATTGACAAATTGAAGGTAGAAAAGCTAAAAAGCGGAATCATTCCCATCTATGAACCCCATTTAGATGTTCTGTTTGAGCGGAATTTAAAACAAGGGCGATTATCCTTTACAACCGATTTAGCAGAGGCAATTCAAGATGCTAAAATTATATTTTTAGCCTTACCCACACCTCCCGGAGAAAATGGAGATGCAGACCTTTCCTATGTATTGAAAGTAGCCGATCAGTTGGGCCCACTGTTAAAAGAGTACAAGATCATTGTCAATAAAAGTACCGTGCCAGTAGGGACAGCAGAAAAAGTAAGAGAAAGCATCTCAAGGGGCACTAATCTTGAATTTGATGTGGTTTCAAATCCAGAATTTTTGAGAGAAGGCTTTGCTGTTGAAGATTTTATGAAACCTGACCGGGTGGTTATTGGCACGACATCAGAAAGGGCAAAAAAGATTATGAATGAGTTGTATGCGCCTTTTGTGAGACAGGGTAATCCGATATATTTTATGGACGAACGCTCTTCCGAGCTGACAAAATATGCTGCCAATGCATTTCTAGCCATGAAAATTACTTTCATGAATGAGATAGGCAATCTTTGTGAAATTGTGGGAGCGAATGTTGATTCGATACGAATGGGCATAGGTTCTGATGAAAGAATTGGAAAAAGATTTCTTTTTGCCGGCATAGGATATGGAGGAAGTTGTTTTCCAAAAGATGTTCAGGCACTAGCTGCGACCTCAGCACAAAACCAATATGATTTTAAATTATTAAAATCAGTTATGGAGGTTAACAATTCGCAAAAAACCATTCTCATCCATAAAATCAAAAACTATTTCAACAATCAAATCCAGGGAAAAAGGTTTGCCATTTGGGGTATAGCCTTCAAGCCGGACACCGATGATATTCGGGAAGCCCCTGCACTGTATATTATTGATGCCTTATTAGCCGCCGGTGCCAGTGTTAGGGCTTTTGATCCAGAGGCGATGGAAAATGCAAAGAAAATATATGGCGATCGCATCGCTTTTTCCACAAATCCCTACGAAGCATTGGAAAATGCTGACGCGCTGATTATTGCCACAGAATGGGCGGCATTCAGAACACCTGAATTTGAAAAAATAGAGAGCCTGCTTAAAAATAAAATTATTTTTGACGGAAGAAATCTCTATGAACTGCAACAGATGCAAGACTTGGGTTTTTATTACAATAGTATAGGAAGAAAAACCATCAATCCCTCAGAAAAATAAAAGATGAAAGAAGATACATCAGCAAAAAGAATATTAATAACCGGAGCAGCAGGATTTTTGGGATCACACCTATGTGAAAGATTCACAGGAGAAGGTTTTGAGGTCATTGGAATGGACAACCTGATAACCGGTTCTCTCAAAAACATTGAACATTTATTTCCACTTCCCAATTTTGAGTTTTATCATCATGATGTTTCAAAATTTGTTTTTGTTCCGGGCAAGCTAGACTATATTCTGCATTTTGCCTCACCGGCAAGTCCTATCGACTATTTAAAGATGCCCATACAAACCTTAAAAGTTGGTTCATTGGGCACGCACAATTTATTGGGATTGGCAAAAGCAAAAAAGGCAAGAATGTTAATCGCGTCAACTTCTGAAGTATACGGAGACCCAGTGGTACATCCCCAAAATGAAGATTATTGGGGAAATGTAAATCCGGTTGGCCCACGCGGGGTGTACGATGAAGCAAAAAGATTTCAAGAAGCCATTACCATGGCATATCATAACTACCATGGATTAGAAACGCGAATCATACGTATATTCAATACGTATGGGCCAAGGATGCGACTAGATGATGGCAGAGCGCTTCCTGCCTTTATGGGACAAGCCTTGCGGGGGCACGACATCACTGTTTTTGGAGATGGAAGTCAAACAAGATCCTTTTGTTATGTTGATGACCTTGTAGAAGGTATTTATAGGTTGTTATTCAGCGATTATCATCTTCCGGTAAACATTGGAAATCCAGATGAAATAAGTATTAAAGAATTTGCAGAAGAAATTATCAAATTAACGGGCAGCAGTCAAAAAATTATTTATCAAGAATTGCCTGTAGACGACCCAAAACAAAGGCGACCTGACATCCAAAGAGCAAGAGAGATATTGGATTGGGAGCCCAAAGTATCCAGAAAAGAAGGACTAAAAATTACCTATAACTATTTTAAATCGCTACCTGAATTTCAGCAATAATTTAAGCCGCTGAAAACTCAATAAAAACAATTATCATGAACTATTTTTCGCATGAAACCTCCGTTGTAGATGCCGAATGCCAAATTGGTAATGGCACTAAAATTTGGCATTTTTCTCATCTGATGAGTGGCTGTGTGGTAGGAGAGAACTGCAATATCGGTCAAAATGTGGTGATATCTCCTGGCGTCATTCTTGGCAACAATGTAAAGATTCAAAACAATGTATCCATATATACAGGAGTCATTTGTGATGATGATGTTTTTTTAGGTCCATCAATGGTTTTCACCAATGTTATCAACCCAAGAAGTGCTATTAATCGAAAAAATCAATATGCAAAAACCCATGTAGGCAAGGGAGCATCTATCGGAGCAAATGCGACCATCGTTTGTGGACATGATATTGGCGAATATGCTTTTATCGGAGCAGGTGCCGTTGTAACAAAAACGGTAAAACCGTATGCCCTAGTGATAGGAAACCCAGCAAGGCAAAGTGGATGGATGAGTGAATATGGGCATAAATTGCATTTCAATGCAGAAGGCAAGGCCATATGCCCAGAAAGCGGAGATCATTATCTTCTTAAGGAGCAAATGGTTAGTAAATTAGAAAAATAATTTATAAGAACAAAATCAAAAAATGAATACAATAAAGTTTGCCGTTGTAGGAGCAGGACATATCGGAAAGCGTCATGCAGAAATGATTATCCGTCATCCCGACGCGGAGCTTACCGCATTTTGCGATATCAAAACCAAAGAGGAATTGGGGATTGAAAAATTCAATGTGCCCTTGTATACAGATATAGAAAAAATGCTGACAGCCCATCCAGAGATAGAAGTTGTTAATATATGCACACCTAACGGATTACATGCCAGTCATTCTCTTGAAGCATTAAGCAAGAAAAAGCATATCGTTTGCGAAAAACCGATGGCACTGACAAAAGCGGATTGCGAGCAAGTCATTTTCAAGGCCTTACAAGTACATAAAAACCTTTTTTGTGTGATGCAAAACAGGTATTCCCCCCCATCAGCATGGATTAAGCAAGTCATTGAGGACAAAATTTTGGGGGAAATTTATATGGTTCAACTGAATTGCTATTGGAATAGAGATGATAGATATTATAAAAAAGGCAGCTGGAAAGGCACTAGCGATTTAGACGGGGGAACTTTATTTACTCAATTTTCGCATTTTATTGATATCATGTATTGGCTATTTGGAGATATCAAGGATATTCAAGCCAAATTTGGATATTTTTCACACCAGCATAGCACGGCTTTTGAAGATTCAGGGCTTGTAAACTTTAATTTTACCAATGGAGGCATGGGATGCATTAATTATTCAACTTCGGTATGGGATAAAAACCTAGAAAGCAGCATGACGATCATTGGCGACAAAGGAAGTGTAAAGATAGGTGGACAATATATGAATGAAGTAGAATATTGCCATATTGAAAACTATACCATGCCTCAACTTGACCCGGTAAATCCGGCTAATGACTACGAGGGTTATAAAGGTTCTGCAGCGAATCATCATTACATCATCGAAAATGTTATAGAAACCCTACAAGGAAGAAATAGCATTACCACAAATGCATTGGAAGGATTAAAAGTAGTAGAGATTATCGAGCGTATTTATGCATTACGAAAATAAAATTTTATGTATCATAAACTAATCAAAAAAGAGGCAAAACTAGCCGTTATTGGTTTGGGCTATGTGGGTTTGCCCATTGCCCTTGAATTTGCTAGAAAGATTTCTGTCATTGGATTTGACATCAATGCTTCTAGAATTCAGCAAATGCAAAACCATATAGATCCTAGTGGAGAATTGGATAAAGCCGCATTTGAAGGTGCCGATATTGAATTCACCGAT
>CANKSK010000014.1 GCA_947485425.1 Bacteroidota bacterium
CAGGGAATTGGTAAGCCATTTGTGCTTCCATGCCATTCAACTCCTGCTCGGAGTATTTTCTGCCCTGAACAATATAAAACTGTGTTCCGCTAGAGGCTTTGGTAGGGTTAACCATATCGCCCATTCTGGCTGCTGCCAAAGCTCCTTTTTTGTGATATAGGTTGTCATTGATCTCTGCGGGGATGGTATATTCAGAACCGGATTTCATTTTTCCTTGCGCTACAAAGGTAGGGTCAGGTTCTCCGCCTTGGATCATAAAGCTACTGATGATGCGGTGAAATAAGGTGCTGTCAAGATATCCGCTATTGACTACTTTTATGAAGTTGTCCCTGTGTCCTGGGGTTTCATCGTATAATTTTAAGGTGATGTTTCCGTAATCGGTGCTGATTAATACCATAGGTGTTTTTGTTTTTTGTTTGTTATTGTTTTTTTGAGCAAATGCCCCCAAATTTAGTAGGGTAATTGTTAACGTGAATATTAAAAATATTTTTTTCATGAGTTAATATTTTATACCTTTGTTTGTTATTAGTTCTCATTGTCCATGACAATGGCGCAAAATTAATAAAATTAAGCTTAATGAAGATGAAAAATAAACAAAGTCCTATTATTTCAGTTTTTATCCTGTTTTTATCTGTTTTTGGAGCTCTTTCCCTTACTTTTTCTTGTAAATCAGAAGGTCCGGCACGTGCAGAAATTACGGTAGTGAATGCCACGGGCAATCCTGTTGAGGGCGCCACGGTAATTCTTCATCAGGATACCTTGAAAAGTCCGGTGACCGGTGCACAGTCTAATATTTCCGATGTGCAGACTACGGATGCCGATGGAAAAACTTCGCATGAGTTTCCCTTGGAATCCATCTTAAATGTGGATGTGAGCAAAGGAAAATTAAAAATATCTGATTATATCCGTTTGGAAAAGTCAAATACGGTAAGCAAAACCGTTATTCTGAAATAAAATAATTGATTTCCTCAAAATAATCGATTACCCCTTGTTTTAACAGTTGGTCTTGTTCGCCTAGTCCCAAGGCAGGAATCTTTTCCTTTAAGATCCAATGTGGCCAGCCTTGCTCATCAAGTCCTTCCAATTCATAGTATCCATATTTGCTTAATACCTTGCATACCGCAATGTGCATCAAATCCTGTTTTTCGGATTTACTGAATTTTTTTATCCCTTGCCCAAGCTCATTGGCTCCTATCAGAAATAATATGGATTGCAAATCCGGTTCTTCTTCAAATTGTTCTGCCAATTTGGAAACGAGTTGCGCCCAGCGCTGCTTTAATTTTACTTTTGAGTTTTCAACCATTCTATGTGCAAAAGTAAAGGAAGTTTTTCTGATAATGGTAAAAGGAAAATCTTAATTTTGTTTTTCTGATTTTTGACAATTTTTTAAACGCCAAAGAGGTTATATTGCTTGGTTTATAGACCGAAACAAATGTAGTATTTGCCTTTGAAAATGGAATCGAATTGAATACTTAAATCTTCAAATGTATGATTAATGAAAAATAAATTCTTTTTTTTGCTTCTTTTTTTGCTTCCTTTTCGACTTTTTTCTCAAGAGGAAAAGCCTGCGATAGAGGTTGTTTTTTGTTTGGATTTAAGTGGCACAACCAATGGTTTGCTTGAATCGGTTCGGGAAAATATTTGGCAAATGATAACAGACTTGGATCATTTCGAGCCCCAGGCCAATATTCGCGTGGGACTAGTGGTGCACGGAAGACCTAGCTTTGGCAAGGAAAATGGATATTCAAAAATCTTAATTAATCTCACACAGGATCTAGACTTTTTAGGTACCCAATTGTTTTCCAGAAGTTTTTTTCTTGAAAAGGGGAATCCTAATCCCAAGCGGGCTTTAGAGCTTTCTGTCAATCAAATCAACTGGTCGGATGATGATAGGGCTTTGAAGTTGCTTTTTGTGGTTGGAAACCGGGAGTTGAGTTTTGATGCGACAGAAGCGCTTGCCGTTGCCAAAGAGAAAAAAATAGAAATCAAGACCATCTATTTTAAGAAATATTCCAAAGCAAAAGAATTGCAACAATGGCTTCAGTTTGCCGATGCGGCAGGAGGAGAGTTGATCATGTCCGATGGAGCATATCGCACGCCAAGCAACTATCCCGAATTGAAAAGCAAGGAAATAAATGGATTGAACAATAAATTAAATGCTACCTATATCTATTATGCCCCCGGTGCTGAAGCCCGCGTGAAAATGCAGTTGGATTTGGATGAAGATGCCTCTCAGGAAGGAGAAAATTTATTCCAAACCAGGGTCATTGCCAAGTCAACAAAGCTCTATCAGGGAAAAAATTATTTTTGGGATTTGGTGGATCTTACCTATGCCAATGAGCTGGATTTTAAAAAGATATTTTCCGATAATTTGCCCGAAGAATATAAATCTTTAAATCCTGTTCAACTCAAAGAGGTGGTCATGAAAAAAAGGGCAGATCGGGAAGCGCTTATTGCAGAGATTAATTTATTTGCTGCCAAGCGGGAACAATATCTTTCTGAAAAGAAAAAGGAATTGAATATCAATGATGAGGGGAATGTAGGCCTTGTTCTTACCCGTGCATTGAAAAAAACACTGAGTTCAAATGGCTTTCGTGAGGTAGGCTCTTCAGGTTCCATTAAATAAAAGGCTTTATCATTAGATTTGAATACCATGGCAAAATTTAGTAAGTTTTTATGGGGAGGTTTGGGATGGGCAATTGGTGGTCCCATTGGCGGTATTATTGGTTTTGCATTGGGGACCATGATCGATCATTCAAAGACCGTAACCAATGATGGCAGCGGAACCACAATGCCGGGAGATTTTGGCGTTTCCCTGCTGATCCTTTGTGCTGAAGTGATGAAGTCAGATAATAAATTGTTGAAGTCTGAATTGGAGTATGTAAAAAGATTTTTCATTACTCAATTTGGGGTTGAGCATACACAGGAAAGAATGTTGCTGTTTCGGGAAATACTCAAGCAAAGTTATTCTCTTGAAGAGGTATGCAGTCAAATCGATTTCAATTTAGATTATCCATCGAAGTTGCAATTGGTTCACCTGCTTTTTGGTCTAGCAAATGCAGATGGAGATTTGCATCCGGCAGAAATGAATACCATTCGGATGATTGCTGGATATTTGCATATCAGCAATGCAGACCTCAATTCGATGTCGGCAATGTTTAACAAAGACAACACCTCTGCTTATGAAATTCTTGAAATTTCTAGAGACGCATCCAATGAAGAGGTTAAGAAGGCATTCAGAAAACTAGCGGCTTTACATCATCCTGATAAAGTTGAACACTTGGGTGAGGATTTTAGAAAGTCAGCACAGGAGAAATTTAAAAGTATCAATGAGGCATATACCCAAATTAAAAAAGAAAGAGGGATCAATTAATATATGGGCTATCCGGATATAATCATTCTCATTCCTTTGCTTTATGGTGCTTATAAGGGGTTTTCAAAAGGCTTTGTGATGGAGTTGAGTATCTTAATAGCCTTAGTTGCTGGCGTTTGGGGCTCCATGAAGTTTTCTGCTTTGGCGGCAGTATTTCTTCGCAATCAATTTCATTTGTCGGAAGGGGTTTTGAACTTTGTCTCTTTTCTATGTGTTTTTGTGGCTATTTTGCTTGCGGTGGTATTGCTGGCAAAAATGATTGAGGGCTTTCTTGATCTGACAGCGCTAGGCATACTCAATAAAATAGCAGGTGCTGTTTTTGGCATGTTAAAATGGGCCTTTATTCTTATGGTGGTCCTTTATTTTTTGATGCCTTTGGATGAGCGCTTTCATTTTTTTTCTCCAGAGAAAATAAAGCAGTCTTATGTGTTTGGCCCCCTCAAAAGTTTTTCCCAAAGCGTATTGCCTTTTATGAAAGGGGTTATCGCTGAAGGCGCTGATAAGCTAATGAATAAGCCGCTTCCTTAGGAAGAAATTATTTAAGCATATACTGTATTCCAGGAAGTTCTTTTCCTTCGAAGTATTCAAGTAGAGCGCCTCCGCCTGTTGAAACATAGCTAACGGATTTCTCAAAGCCAAATTTATAGACTGCAGCGGCAGAATCGCCACCGCCTACCAATGAATAGGCGCCATGGGTGCTTGCATCGGCAATGGCTTGGGCAATAGATTTTGTTCCTGTTTCAAATTTTTCCATTTCAAAAACGCCCATAGGGCCGTTCCATAAGACGGCTTTTGAATTTTTGATTACATCGGAAAATTCGGCAATGGCTTCTGGGCCGATATCTAAGCCCATCCATCCTGTACTGATGGCATCTGATTTTTCAATGCGTGTTTTGGCTTCATCTGAAAAGGCATCGGCAACAATAGAGTCTGTAGGCAAATGTAGGCGTACATTCTTTTTTCTTGCCGTTTCCAAAACCGCCTTGGCTACCTCTAATTTGTCGGTCTCTACCAAAGAATTTCCGATTTCTCCACCTTGGGCCTTGAAAAAAGTATAGGCCATCCCTCCGCCTATAATCAGATGGTCGGCTTTTTCGAGTAGTTTTTCAATGATTAATATTTTGTCGGAAACTTTTGCGCCTCCAATGATCGCGGTAAAAGGTTTTTCGGTTCCGCTCATCATTTTTTCGGCATTTAGGACTTCTGCTGCCATCAGATAGCCAAAAACTTTGTCTTTCGGAAAATAATCAGCAACGATGGCTGTTGAGGCGTGTGCTCGATGTGCAGTTCCAAAGGCATCATTTACATACACATTTCCAAGTTTGGAAAGTTTTTTTGCAAATTCCATATCCCCTTTTTCTTCTTCGGGGTGAAAACGAAGGTTTTCAAGCAGCAGTACCTCACCACCTTGTAAGTCTGCGGCAGCTAGTTCGGCAGCTTCGCCAATGCAATCATCTGCAAATTTCACATTCAGTTTCAATAATTTAGAAAGATGGGGTAAAATATGCTTTAGCGAATATTTTTCCTCAGGTCCATTTTTAGGTCTGCCAAAATGTGACATCAAAATGACGGATCCTCCATCAGATAATATTTTCTGAATACTGGGTAAGGCCCCCTTTATTCTGCTATCATCGGTGATTCTGAAATTGGCATTCATCGGAACATTAAAATCTACTCTTACAAGGGCTTTTTTGCCTGAAAAAGGATAATTGTCTATGGTTCTGGTATTCATGAGGATGAGGATTTTTAGGCTGTTAATCTTCCGACAAATGTAAAAAGAATGAAAGTGAAGGGGCGATTTTCTTTGCAATTTTTTTTTAAATATCTTTGAGACGTAATTTCTAGGTGCATGTTATTTAAAAATATTATTGGTCAGGCTCAAGTCAAGGAAAAATTGATTCAATCTGTTAAAGAAAACAGGGTGAGTCATGCACAGCTTTTTCTTGGAAGTCCGGGTTCAGGGGATTTGGCCTTGGCCCTGGCCTATGCTCAATATATTTCCTGCGAAAACAGACTCGAGGATGATTCCTGCAACAGCTGTCTTTCCTGTGTGAAGTACAATAAACTGGTGCATCCTGATTTGCATTTTGTTTTTCCATCCAATGCCCCGATAAAAGAGGGTGATAATAAAAAAGAAGTTACCAAGTCTAGGCGGATGGAATTCATGGATGATTGGCGGCATTCAGTGTTGGAAAACCCCTATTTAGAGCTGTATAATTGGTTTGAAAATATTCAGATTGAAAACAAACAAGCTGTGATTACCGTCCATGAAAGTACAGAAATCATCAAATTGGTTTCACTGAAATCCTATGAGGCGGAGTATAAGGTGGTTATTATGTGGATGGCAGAAAGGATGAATGAACCGGCTTCTAATAAAATTTTGAAGGTTTTGGAAGAGCCGCCACCCAAAACGCTTTTTATTCTCTTGGCTCGAAATCAGGAGAAAATACTGCCGACAATCATTTCCAGAACACAATTGATAAAAATTTCGCGACTGCAAGATCAAGAAATTATCGCTGCATTGAAAAGCAATCATGGGGCTGATGAAAAGGAGGCCTCTGTGATCGCACCACTTGCCGAAGGGAATTGGAATGAAGCTTCTCGGATTATGTTAAATGAGGAGGCTGCGCGTGAACAAACGGATGAATATCTATTATGGATGCGAAATTGTTTTGCTTTCGAAAAAAAAATCTCTGAATTGCTAGATATGGGCGATGATTTTGCCGACAAAAAAAGGGAAAAGCAGAAAATGTTTTTGCAATACAGTCTGCATGTCACCAGAGAATGCCTCATGATTCATTTAAAAGGGTTTGACCTGGTTCGGCTCAGCGAGGCTGATAAGGTTTCTTTTGGTAAGTTTTCTCAGTTTATACATCCGGATAATTGCGCAGCCCTTGCAAATGCAATGAGTGAGGCCTTTTATCATATCGAAAGAAATGCCAATCCTAAAATTCTTTTTTTAGATCTTTCCCTAAAAATAGGCCGTTTACTGCGCATTAAACAGCCTGAAATGGCATAAAGCAATTTTTATTCCTTTTAATTTTGGTGCGCAACTCAACTTTTTGGTCGTTAACACCAATAATTATAAAATCTTAATGTAAATTTGCTCTCAATACCGCAAAGTTTTGATAGGATTCAAAAGAATATATCAAAACGCGGAAAATTTCACGATTTTTAATAAAAGTCGTTCAATATATACTCAATATGTCATGTACTTCATGTTCAAGCGGTAAGGACGGAGCCCCCGCAGGTTGTCAAAATAATGGTTCTTGTGGAACCGGAGGTTGTAATAAACTCAATATATATAATTGGCTTGGCGATATGTCCTTGCCATCGGGTCAAGAAGCTTTTAATATCGTAGAAGTTCGCTTTAAAGGTACCCGTAAAGAATTTTACAAAAATGTTGAAAATATTCCCTTGCAAGAAGGGGATGTGGTGGCGGTGGAATCTTCCCCCGGACATGACATCGGCGTGGTTTCGATGACGGGAGAACTTGTGCGTTTTCAATTGAAGAAAAAAAAGCTACAAGAAAATTCAGAGGAAATCAAAGCGATATACCGCAAAGGAAAACCTTTGGATATTGAAAAGTGGAAAGCGGCACAGGATCTTGAAAATTCAACCATGCACCGTGCGCGAAGCATCGCTCAATCGCTAAAACTAAGCATGAAGATTAGTGATGTAGAATACCAAGGGGATATGAAAAAAGCCTCCTTCTTTTATACTGCCGATGATCGGGTTGATTTTAGGGAGTTGATAAAAAAACTAGCAGAAGAGTTTAAGGTCCGAATTGAGATGAAACAGATTGGGATGCGTCAGGAGGCCGGAAGGTTAGGCGGAATAGGTTCCTGTGGCAGGGAATTGTGTTGTTCTACCTGGTTGACTGATTTTCGTTCTGTTTCTACCGGTGCGGCAAGATATCAAAATCTTTCTTTGAATCCTTTAAAGCTTGCAGGACAGTGTGGAAAGCTGAAATGTTGTCTAAATTATGAGCTAGATAGTTATATGGATGCCCTGAAAGGGTTTCCAGATACCAATATGGCCTTATACACCGAAAAGGGTACGGCTATGCATCGCAAAACAGATTTGTTCAAGCGTTTGATGTGGTATGCCTATGTTTCAGGAGGTTCAAGAAGTGGAGATAAGAGAGATTCAGATACAGATGATACCCCGGAGTCATCAAATTGGTTTATGATGCCACTTGATAGGGTTTGGGAAATCATTGAGATGAACAAACAAAATAAAAAGCCCTCAGATTTGGTTGATTTTAGCCAGGTTGTAAAAGAGCCGGTGCTTGATTTTGAAAATGTAGTGGGTCAGGATAGCATCACCCGATTGGATCATACTCGCTCCAAAAACAAGAAAAAGAAGAAAAAGAAAAAGGTCGGCGGTGAAGGCGGACCGATTGCAGAAAATACAGCTATGCGCCCGAGGGAATCTGCTCAAAATGATTCTCCTCGCCCCATACAACAGCAAAATCAGTCAAGAAGGCCTGCTCCAAATGCCCCTCGCCATGTGCCTTCGCAGGACAGAACGCAGAAGCCAAATGTGCCGAAGACGCCAAGTCAAGACTCCGCAAATGTTCTTCCGCCACGTCAAACGCCGGGCATCAACCCCCGTCAGGCTCCCTCTGTACCTCCCAAACCCGAACCGATTGTTGTTCCTAAACCCAATGTTGTTCCGCAGGCGGCACCTGCCCCTGCTGTATCTAAGCCGAATATTGTCCCAAGAACAAGCCCGAGCAATAGACCCGCCAGGACAAGTCCCAAAAAAGATAACAACGAAAATCCATAAAACCAGATTCCTTTCACGGGATTAATCCTTTCGAATTACATGCAGTATTCAAATTCTTTCAAAAAGAAAACCCAAGGCAGTAAGAATTATCTATATATCGTGGTTATAGCCTTGGTAATTTTTATTTGTGCTTGTGAAAAAAGTCTGGTATTTGAAAAAAATGAAAAAATGACTGCTGGGCAATGGCATCAAAATGACCATGTTGATTTTGATGTGGATATTGCAGATACAGTCAATCTCCATAATTTTTATATCAATCTTCGACATGGAGGGAATTACCAATTTAGCAATATTTTCATGTTTATAAGCACGAAAATGCCCGATGGTGAATTTTTTAGAGATACCCTAGAATGTTCGCTCGCTCAAGAGGATGGAAAATGGTACGGAAGTGGAATCGGTGATATTTGTGATGTGAGAATTGCCTTTAAAAAAAATTTAGTTTTCCCATTGAAAGGGAAGTATCATTTTAGTATTGAGCAGGCCATGCGCATGAATTCGTTGCCTTATGTGTTTGATGTAGGTGTGCGTATTGAAAAATCAAATGTTGAGGAAGATAAAAATATCAGAAGTTTTTTTAGGTTTCAGAAAAAAGATAAAAATAATACACCCGATAAAAAGTAGTCGATAGATTGTATTAATTGTTTAGGAATGAAAAAGTCAAGTCATAAATTGAATCAAAAAAAATATTTGTTAATCTTTTGGTTAACATTCCTCATTCCGCTTTTTATTTTTCTTTTGCTCATTACCGGCGTGGCTTTATTCGGCGATTTGCCTCCTTTTGAGGAGCTTGAAAATCCCAAAAGCAATCTGGCTTCTGAGATATTTTCTGAGGACAATATTGTCTTGGGAAAATACTATTATCAGAATCGTTCGAATGTGCATTATAAAGAATTGTCTCCGAATATTATAAAGGCATTGAAAGCAACTGAGGATGTGCGATTTGAAGAACACTCAGGTGTCGATATTCGGGGTTTGTTTCGGGTGATGCTTCGTACCATTATTCTCAGGCAAAGCAATGCCGGTGGTGGCAGTACCATAAGCCAGCAGCTTGCCAAAAACCTTTTTCCAAGAAAAAAATTTGAAACCACTTGGGATAAGGTGGTTACTAAAATTAAAGAATGGATTACCTCTATCCGCCTTGAGCGGAATTATACCAAAGAGGAAATCATGGAATATTATCTCAATACCGTTGAGTTTGGCAGCAATGCCTTTGGTATCAAGTCTGCCGCGAGAACATTTTTTAGCAAAGCACCCTCAGAATTGACCATCGAAGAATCAGCTGTTTTGGTAGGTTTATTGCAGGCGCCTACCCGTTATAGTCCGGTAAAAAATCCAAAAAATGCACTCAATAGAAGGAATGTGGTATTGGGGCAAATGGAAAAATATGATTTTATCAATGAAAAACAATTTGATTCCTTAAAAGTATTGCCCATTAAACTGAAGTTTCAGGCTGAAGGGCATAATATGGGATTGGCTCCTTATTTCCGTGAATATCTTCGTCAGGACCTTGGAAAATGGGTTGCTGAGCATCCAAAGGCAGATGGGAGTCTTTATAATTTGTATAGAGATGGTCTTCGGATTTATACAACCATCGACTCCCGGATGCAACAATATGCAGAAGAGGCCATCAAGGAGCATTTTACGGAGATGCAAAAACAGTTTTTTGTACATTGGAAGGGCAAAGAGGCCTGGGGGCCAATCAAAGAAATATTGGTTGAGGGCATGAAACGCTCGGACCGATATATCAGCATGAAGGAGGCCAACAAGTCGGAATCGGATATTTCAAGGGCTTTTAACAAGCCAATTCCCATGAGCGTTTTTACCTGGGGAGGTGACAGAGATACAGTGATGTCGCCCATGGATTCTATTAAGTATTACAAGATGTTCCTGCAAGCGGGTTTTATGTCCATGGATCCACATACCGGGCATGTAAAAGCCTGGGTAGGGGGTATCAATTATCAGCATTTTAAATACGATCATGTCAAAGAAGGAAGAAGACAGGTAGGCTCTACTTTTAAGCCCTTTGTGTATACTGTAGCGATGCAAGAAGGACTTTCACCTTGTCAGACCATTCCCAATGTTCCGGTGGTGTTTACTGATGAAATGGGAAAAAAATGGATTCCTGAAAATGCAGATGATGAAGATGAAGGTCAGATGGTGACACTGAAAAAAGCCCTTGCCTTATCTATCAATAGGGTTACAGCCTATTTAATTAAACAATATGGCCCTCAGGCCGTGATTGATGTGGCTCGAAAAATGGGCATAACAAGTCCAATAGATGCAGTGCCCTCTATTTGTCTGGGCACGCCGGATATATCTGTTTTTGAAATGGTGGGTGCTTATAGCGTATTTGCAAACAAAGGCATTTGGACTGAGCCAACCTATATCACCAGAATAGAAGATAAAAATGGTAATATTTTACAATCCTATGCTCCTAGAAAAGTTGAAGCCATTGATGAGCAGAGTGCTTACTTGATGGTTAGTTTGTTGGAAGGTGTGGTATTGCATGGAACAGGAAGTCGCCTTCGATTTAAATATAATTTAACGCAGCCCATGGGAGGGAAAACAGGAACGACACAAAATCATTCCGATGGCTGGTATATGGGTATTACACCTGATTTGGTTTCGGGCGTTTGGGTGGGTTGTGAGGATCGCAGTGTGCATTTTAGGAATATTGCTCAGGGTCAGGGTGCAAGCATGGCTTTGCCTGTATGGGCTTTGTATATGAAAAAAGTATATGCCGATAAAAATCTCCAGATTTCTCAAGGTGATTTTGAAAAACCGGCAACAATCAGTGTAGAAACCGACTGCTCTAAATACAAAGATGGCAAAGCCGCTGAAGAGAACGGTGGTTTTTAAGCATGCTTGTTTTTTTGAAGGATACCCATTTCGCTTCTGCCTTGATATGTTGCAGTTTTGAAGCTGTTATAATACATCAGAAATGTCCTTCTTTTATAAGGCTAAAAGACGAATGGAATACTCTCTTATTTGAGGTTGAAATTAGGAGGATTTGAAGGGCAAGTAGCCGAAGAATCTATTTTTGTAAAAAGGATGTGTGTTATATCAATAATTCATGCTAAATTCGGCCAAAAATGAATCAATACGATGAATAAAGTAGTGAAAGATGTTGATGCTGCAATCCATGACATTGATAGCAATATGACCGTGATGTTTGGTGGTTTTGGTTTGTGTGGAATTCCTGAGATGTGTATTCGTGCCCTATCGATGAAAAATATCAATGGTCTTCATTGTATATCCAATAATGCAGGGGTTGATAATTTTGGGCTAGGCCTCTTATTGAAGAACCATCAGATAAAAAAAATGACGGCATCTTATGTAGGCGAAAATGCAGAATTTGAGCGGCAGCTGCTTAGTGGAGAGCTTGATGTAGAGCTCCTTCCGCAGGGTACCCTTGCAGAAAGAATCAGAGCAGGAGGCGCTGGCATCCCAGCATTTTA
>CANKSK010000015.1 GCA_947485425.1 Bacteroidota bacterium
TATATGCAAAAAATAGAAAGATTGGTAAACTGTAAATTCTTCATTAATAGCGTAATGTCTTGAAAAAAAATACACCAATCGTATTCTTTATTTCCTCAGATGGATGGGGCGGGCTTGAAATGAATGTTCTAAAACTTCAAAAATGGCTGCTGTCAGAAGGATACCTGATTACGCTTTATTGTTGTAAAGGCACTAAAATTCATCAGTTTGCAGTTAAAGATCAACTTCCTTTTTATCTCATCGATAAGCCAAGGAAAAAATTAGATTTCTTGCATGCCTTTCGCTTTTCGCAATTATTCAGAAAGCAGCAAATGGGTTTGGTTTTTATTTTTCAAAATTATGACCTTGATGTTTTAAGCTGGTGTAAATACCTTTTTTATCCCCAATTGGTTCTTTTCTATCAGCAGCATATGCAAATTGGTATTGATAAAAAGGATTTTATACACACTTTCAGATACAAAGCGCTGAGCAAGTGGATTAGTCCCCTGCATTGGCTGAAGGAAGAGGTGGCTTTAAGAACCCGTTACCCCATCGATTTAGTGGAAGTGATTCCATTGGGCTTGGATACTCAAATCTATTTGCAAGCGCAAGGCACAAAGACTGAGGCCCTTCATTCCTTGGGTTTGTCACCCCAAGCACCTTTATTGGGCATTATGGGGAGGATATCTCCTAAAAAGGGGCAGGATTTTGTCATTCGTGCCATTGAAAAATTAAATCAGGAAGGTTTACCCGTTGAACTTCTTATCGTTGGAAGTGCAACCGTCAATGACCCCTTGTGTCAGGCTTATGATCAAGAAATCAGGGCTTATGTGCAGAATAAAGGCCTACATACGAAGGTGCATTTTATAGGACATATGGACGACCCGTTAAAATTTTATCAGGCAATAGATGTCTTTGTAATGGCTTCACATGGTGAAACCTATGGGATGGTTACGATTGAAGCGATGCTTTCCGGGCTTCCTGTTGCCGGCACTTTTTCTGGTGGCACACCAGAGATTTTGGATCAGGGTAACCTAGGATATCTATTTGAATATGAAAACATGGATTCTTTTTGTGATGCCATTCGTCATATCCTCAAAAATCCTCAGGAAAGCAGTAAAAAAGCCAAACTAGCCCAATCCATTGCTGCTCAAAAATATTCTAAACAACATGAAGTGCAAAAGATTTGTCAGTTGATTCAAGAACTCTAGGTGCGATTACGAATGGATAGATTTTTATCTCTGAAAGTTTTCCATCTGCCGAAAAAAATATTAAAATTTCGAATTTTTTCTTAATTTGTCCCCATTCTTTATTCAAAACAATCCTTTTTAACCCAAAAAACCTTATGAGCGAACAATTACTCGATCAATCCCACCAACATGGCAATGATGCCTTATTTAGTGAAGATTTAGCTCCTATTCCGCATAACAAACGATCATGGGGTACATGGAACTATGCCGCTTTATGGATCAGCATGAGTTTGTGTATTCCGACCTATTTATTGGCAGGTTCCTTGATAAAAGGTGGAATGAATTGGTGGGAGGCTATCCTCACCATTTTAATTGGGAACATTGTGGTACTTATACCCATGATTTTAAATGGGCATGCAGGCGCCAAATACGGAATTCCATTTCCGGTGCTAGCAAGAGTGAGCTTCGGTACCAAAGGCGCTAATATTCCTGCTATTCTTCGTGCTATTGTGGCATGCGGTTGGTTTGGTATTCAAACTTGGATAGGCGGTGATTCGATTTATAAAATGCTTGTATTGTGGATTCCTTCCTTGGGTACATTGCCCCAAATTTTTCCCGATTCCTTTGGCTTGCAAACAGGTCCTGCCATTTGCTTTTTTCTATTTTGGCTGTTGAATATGTTTGTTGTGTATTTGGGCGTGGATAGCATTAAAAAACTCCTCGTATTTAAAGCCTTTTTTCTTCCACTTGCCTCTTTGGCATTGCTGTGGTGGGCTATTTCAAGTGTGGGTAGCTTGGGAACCATATTAGACCAATCTTCTTCTTTTGCAAATTCATCTGATTTTTTTGCATTCTTCTTTCCCGCTCTTACGGGTGTAGTTGGATTTTGGGCAACTGTATCCTTAAATATAACTGACTTTACTAGATATGCGGTCAATCAGAAGGCGCAAATTAAAGGACAGATCATTGGTCTGCCTCCCTCTATGGCAATCTTTTCATTTATCGCTATTACCGTTACCTTATCCACCACGCTTTTATATAAAACAACACTTTGGGATCCTATGGAATTGTCAATGCATTTTGAAAGTAAAGTAATGATTAGTTTTGTCATGATTGCAATAGCGATTTCTACCCTTGCTACCAACATTGCTGCCAATATTGTGAGCCCTGCCAATGATTTTGCCAATATATCTCCTTCAAAAATAAATTTTAAAACAGGAGGGTATATTACAGGTATTATTGGTATTATGATATTTCCTTGGAAATTGATAGCCGATCCTTCTGGATATATTTTTACCTGGCTAATTGCCTATTCCAGCTTGTTAGGACCTATTGGTGGAATCATGATTGCCGACTATTATTTCATTCGCAAACAACAACTTTCTCTAAATGATTTGTACATGCAAAAGGGAATCTATTCATTTACAAATGGTTTTAACCGATTGGCAATTTGGGCATTGATATTGGGGGTATTACCCAATATTCCTGGATTTCTGCTGAATATCAAAGTGATTGGTATTGATACTACCTGGCATTGGCTTTCTGGTTTATATAACTATGCTTGGTTCGTTGGATTTTTTGTAAGCGGCATAACCTATTTGTTGATGATGAAACAAAATCAATCAAAAGATTTGTCCCACTAATCTCTTATGAAATGAATAGTATTTTAATTTCATCTATGGTACATTCTTTAACTAAAAAACGATATTTGTAATCTTTCACAGCCTACATTAAAAATTTCTTGAAATGACTGAAATGACAAAATCTGGCTACCATCACTATATTGCTGAGCTTGAATCCAATACAGAAGTTTTTCGTTTTATGTTTTCCGAGATGCCTGCCCAATTGTATGTATGGAAACCTTCAGCTGAGGAACCTTGTGCATTAGAGGTATTGTGTCTTTTGCTTGATGAAGAGAAGGCGGATTTTGGCAATAGGATGAATCAATACCTGCAGGGTATTTTTACTGAAAATATCCATTTGGATAAAAAAAATTGGTCAGTGGAAAGAAAGTATATGGACCAGAATTTTCACGAAAAATTACAAGAATTTTTAGCACAGAGGAAAAAAACAGCTGAATGGCTTCAATCTCTTGAAAACATTCAATGGAAAGAAAATCAATTGGGTCGTAAATTTGCCCCAGTAACCGCTGAAATGATTCTTACCGATTGGCTTTCAAATGATTATACGCATATCCGTCAAATATTGCATCTTAAATTCGATTATATTAAAAATTTATCCTAGGCTGACCTCAATATCATTTTGATCTGATAAAATGTATGGCAATGCCTCGTAAGTTTGTTTTCTAAAACGGCCATTGGGATGAGAAATACAATAAAAATTTGAAATTTTACAAGGCTTTGTAGCCCATAGATTTTGCGTTAAAGTTTTCAACAAATTGGGTCTGTTTGGGTGGTTTTTGTAAATTTGCATTTGAATTTACAATCTCTTACTTTCCTCTAATGCCACAGTTTTCGCATCTTCACGTACATACCCAATTTTCACTTTTGGACGGAGCCGCTTCCATCAGCAACCTCATCAAAAAAGCGAAAGATGGAGAGATGAAAGCCATTGCCATTACCGATCATGGAAACATGTTTGGCGTGCCTCGTTTTGTTACGGAAGCCACAAAGGCAGGAATCAAACCAATCATTGGTTGTGAGTTTTATCTGGCCAAAGGCAGCCGATTTGATAAAACAAAATCAGAGGAAAAAGATGAAAAAGGGATTTTTCACCAGTTGATTCTGGCAAAAAATGCCATTGGGTATAAAAACATTGCAAAACTTTGCACCCGCGGATTTACAGAAGGATATTATTACAAACCACGTATCGATAAAGATCTGCTTCGTGAGTTTAGGGAGGGACTCATTGCTACCACCTGTTGTTTAGCCAGTGAAATCAACCAATGTATTCTCAGAAGGGGAGAAGATGAAGCAGAAAAATTGTTTTTGGAGTGGCTAGATATTTTTGGTGAAGATTATTATATTGAAATTCAGCGTCATGGCATTGCCGATCAAGACACTTGCAATGAAGTACTTCTCCGTTGGGCAAAAAAATACAATGTAAAAGTCATTGCTACCAATGATGTGCATTATGTGGACATGAAAGATTCTGAAGCCCAGGATATTTTATTGTGTCTGCAAACGGGGAAAGATTTTAATGATCCCAATCGCATGCGTTTTGATGGTAAAGAGTTTTTTCTCAAAACCAAAGACGAAATGGAAGCTTTGTTTAAAGATATTCCGGACGCCCTTGAAAATACGCAGGAGATTGTTGATAAAATTGAAATGCCGCATATCAAGCGCGACATCCTGCTTCCAACCTATGCACTCCCTGAAGGCTTTATTTCTGAAGATGACTATCTGAGGCACCTAACCTATATTGGTGCAGGTTTGCGCTATCCTGAACTTACTTCCATTATTCGGGAGAGAATCGATTACGAGCTGAAAATCATCAGTGATATGGGCTTTGCCGGCTATTTTCTCATTGTGCAGGATTTTACCGCAGCAGCAAGAAATTTTGGCGTTTCTGTGGGTCCCGGCAGGGGATCTGCCGCTGGCTCTGTTGTCGCTTTCTGCACCGGAATCACCAATATCGACCCCATCAAATATGATTTGCTTTTTGAAAGGTTTCTAAACCCCGAACGGGTGAGTATGCCCGATATTGATATTGATTTTGATGATGACGGTCGGGAAAGGGTTATCGATTACGTAATTGAAAAATACGGAAAAAATCGAGTGGCTCAGATTGTTACTTTTGGTACCATGGCCGCGAAATCTTCCATTCGGGATGTAGCACGTGTATTGGGACTTCCATTGCATGAGGCTGATCGAATTGCCAAAATGGTTCCTGAAGCGCCGGGAACCACTCTGAAAAAAGCCTTTGATGAGGTCAAAGAACTTGCCGCTGAAAAATTAAGCGAAAATCCTCTCATCAGAAAAACCTTGAATTTTGCCGAGATCTTAGAAGGATCTGCTAGGCATACCGGTATTCATGCCGCAGGCGTAATTATTGCACCGGATAATTTAGAAGATTATATCCCCCTATGCACCGCTAAAGACGCTAGCTTGCTTGTTACACAATATGATGGGAAATATGTAGAGTCTGTCGGTATGCTAAAAATGGACTTTTTGGGATTAAAAACCCTTTCCGTTATCAATGATGCTATTGCCAATATCAAAGAAAATAGAAATATAGATATTGATATTGACAAAATACCGCTTGAAGATGAGAAAACATTCGAACTCTATCAAAAAGGCGATACTGTTGGAACCTTTCAGTTTGAGTCTGATGGCATGCGCAATTACCTACGTGATTTAAAACCCAATAATATTGAGGATCTCATTGCGATGAATGCTTTGTTTCGTCCGGGACCTATGGATTTCATCCCAAACTTCATCAACCGAAAACATGGGCGTGAAAAAACGGAATATCCGCATGAAATGCTTGAGCCCATTTTGAAAAATACCTATGGTATTATGGTTTATCAGGAGCAGATTATGCAGTCGGCCCAGGTGATGGGAGGATTTACCTTAGGAGGTGCGGATTTGCTTCGCAGGGCCATGGGAAAGAAGGACGCCAAAGAAATGGAGAAGCAGAAAGCCGTTTTTGTGGATGGCGCCAAATTAAAAGGCGTTGACGAAAAAAAAGCTACGGATGTTTTTGCGGTGATGGCCAAATTTGCGGAGTATGGATTTAACCGTTCTCATTCTGCGGCCTACTCAGTGGTGGCCTATCAAACGGCCTATCTGAAAGCCAATTTCCCTGCTGAATATATGGCTGCAGTGCTTACCCGAAATATGAGTGACATCAAAAAAATCACTTTTTTTATGGAAGAATCCCGTCGAATGGGTATACCTGTTCTTGGTCCGGATGTAAATGAAAGTGCTTTTAAATTTGCCGTCAATCCCAAAGGAGAAATCCGTTTTGGACTGGGTGCTGTGAAAGGAGTAGGGGAAGGGGCCGTTAATGCCATTGTTGAAGAGCGTCGCCAAAATGGACATTTTACAGGCATCTATGATTTGACCTCTCGCGTAAATCTTCGCTCTGCAAATAAAAGATGCTTTGAAAGTCTTGCTTATGCTGGGGCCTTCGATTCATTTAAAAATATTCACCGCGCACAATACTTTTTTGGCGTAGAGGGTAATAATCTCATTGAAAAAGCCATACGCTATGGCGCATCGGTTCAGGAAAGCAAAAACGCTTCCCAGCATTCTTTGTTTGGAGAATCTACTGAAGTTATTCTCTTTGAACCTGTAGTGCCTTCTTGCGAGCCCTGGAGTACCTTGGATCAACTAAAGAATGAAAAAGAGGTAACGGGAATCTATATTTCAGGGCATCCTTTGGATGCTTATAAATTAGAGATGGATAACTTTTGCACCCATGCGGTTTCCGATTTGGAAAGCCTGCCACCCCTTAAAGGAAAAGAGATTTGCCTTGCAGGCATTGTCATTGCTGCCAATCACCGGACCACCAAAACAGGAAAGCCTTTTGGTAATTTTACCATCGAAGATTATTCCAATTCCCTAACCCTTTCTTTGTTTTCGGAAGATTATTTGAAAATGAAACACTTTTTAAATGTGGGTGAATTTTTATTTATCAAGGGAAGGGTGCAAAATAGATTTCAATCTGAAGATGTTTTTGAATTGAAAGTTACTAGTATTCAGCTGCTTTCTGAAGTTCGGGAGAAGCTACTGAAAAGCATTACCCTGCAATTTCCGCTCACTGAAATCAATCCCAATATGGTTGCTACGCTTGCAGAATTGTTTAAAACCAATCCCGGCAAATCAGTCATTCGTTTTGAAATTTTAGATCCTCAGCCCAATGGTGATACCATGCTTCTGGGTATGAAGGCCGGAAAGTACAAGGTTAATGCGGTAAATGATTTTATCCACGCCTTGCATCAGATTGAAGGGCTTCGGATGCGCATCAATTAAGCTGCAATCAGCAAAAAATTCTTCGTTTAATTGCATTTTTTGAGCTTTAAACGATTCATTTTATTTGTCAATGTGTCATTTTTACACATCCAATTTAAATAGGTCATTTTCTCTATTTTTAATGCTTTTTGAGGAATATTTCACTAGGTACCGATCTAAAAAAAAATGGCTAAAAAAGCCAAGGAAACAGATTGCGCAATTATTCTTACAAATTGGAATAAAAATGCATATATTTGAAATCTAAAAAACAAAATAAAAACAATGATGGAAACTCCTCAGAATCAGTTCATGCGTGAAGCCATTCGCCTCTCCGTTGAGAATGTGAAATCAGGTAATGGTGGGCCTTTTGCCGCAGTTATTGTGAAAGATAATAAAATAATTGCTAGGGGTACCAATCGGGTTACTACCACCAATGACCCCACGGCGCATGCTGAAGTGGTAGCCATTCGGGAGGCTTGTAAAGAGCTCAATGCCTTTCAGCTTGAAGATTGCGAAATTTATACCAGTTGTGAGCCTTGTCCGATGTGCCTAGGGGCCATTTATTGGGCACGGCCGAAGAAAATATATTTTGCCAATACCCGCGAAGATGCAGCCCATATTGGTTTTGATGACTCCTTCATTTATGATGAAATAGGTCTTGATTTTACCAAAAGAAGCATTGACACCGAGCACATCCTTCGGGATGAAGCCTTGGAGGCCTTTCAGGCCTGGAAAGCAAAAACAGATAAGATTGAATATTAATTCATTGGGCCCATACTAAATTCTTATACCGAAGAATGTCAGGAATATATTCAAAACTTAGAGAAATAGAAGAAGGATATATTCGTGCGGCCCTTTGTACCATAATTCATACCACCGGATCTACCCCGGGGAAAACCGGAGCCAAAATGATCGTCTATGCCCATCAGGGTATTTATGGAACCATTGGTGGCGGTAATCTTGAAATGAAAGTGATTGAGCAGGCAAAAGAAGTTATTGCCACCTTAAAACCTGCTGTTTATAAACATAAATTGCTGAGCGAACTGGCAATGTGTTGCGGAGGAACGGTTGACATCTTTATTGAACCCATCTTGAACAAAAAGAAATTATATATTTTCGGTGCCGGTCATATTGGTAAGTCTTTAGCCCGATTTGCCCATGACCTTGATTTTCAGGTTACCCTCATTGATAGTAGATATGAGGCTTTTCAAGATATTCAAAATGTCGGATGGAGAAACCTACAGCTTATGCATCAGAATGCCATTCAGGATTTAACCTTTGACGCGGAAACCTTTGTGGTTATTGTTACACACAATCATGCCTTTGACAGGGAAATACTTGCCCTGACAGCCCCCAAGGCCCATGCGTATCTGGGTATGATTGGCAGCATGCGAAAAGTGGAAATTGCTAAAAAAAATTTACTAGCGGCATCCATCGTAACCGAGCAAGAATTAAAAGACATTGATATGCCCATGGGTGTGGAAATAAATGCCGTAGCACCCGCTGAAATAGCCATCAGTATACTGGCCGCTTTAATTGATAAAAGAAATACGCTTTCCGGCCTCAGTGGAGGCAAAGGAAGGTCGAAAAAAAACATCATTCAGAATGAAGAATACAAATAAAATTTCATTTGTGCTGGATCAAAAAATCGTGGATATCGATTTTGATCTCCTGTCACCAACAACAACCGTGTTAAATTATCTCCGTTCGGGACCCTTTCACAGAGGAGTAAAAGAAGGATGTGCTGAAGGGGATTGTGGTGCTTGCACCCTTGCTTTGGGAGAATTGCAAGAGGATGGAAGCATTCGCTATAAGGCCATTGACTCCTGTTTGGTATTCCTTCCTCAGCTGCATGGAAAACAACTCATTACCGTTGAAAATCTTTCTTCAAAAGCTGAAACAATTGAACAATTGCATCCCGTTCAAAAAGCCATGGTAGAATCCAATGGAAGTCAATGTGGATATTGTACCCCCGGTATTATCATGTCATTGTTTGCTTTGTATAAAAATGAAAATAAACCCACTCGTGAATCCATTGATGATGCGCTTACAGGCAACCTATGCAGATGTACCGGGTATAAACCCATCATCGAGGCGGCTTCAGCAAGTTGTGCCCATCATTCACAGGATCAATTTACCCTGAATGAACCTGCTATTGCTGCTTTGTTGCGACAAATTCAACAGCTTGATGATGAAAAAAAACTTGTTCATCAAAATCAGGTTTATTTTTTACCTACAAGGCTGCGTCAGGCCATCAGAATTCGACAATCAAACCCCAGAGCCCTGCTTATTAGTGGTTCTTCTGACGTGGCTTTGCGCGTTACCAAAAAACATGAGGTGCTTCCTGAAATTCTGGATATTTCATCCCTGAAAGATTTAAAACATTTTTCAATTTCTGAAAATGCGGTTACCCTGGGTGCCGGTCTTAGCCTTGAATTTATCAGAACCCAGGTACGCGATGTATTGCCTGCATTATTTGATACCCTCTCTGTTTTTGGTTCTCGTCAAATTCGAAATGTGGCTACCCTTGGCGGTAATTTGGGCTCTGCTTCTCCCATTGGCGATACCCTGCCCATTCTCATGGCTTATGGCGCTGCAGTGGTTTTATATGGTCCACAGGGAACCCGCGAAGTGCTTATCAAAGATTTTATTGTTGGATACAGAAAAACAGTAATCAAACCCGATGAACTAATTGCCGCTGTTATTGTGCCCATTCCCATGGATGAAATGCACATCAAATGGTATAAGATTTCCAAAAGAAAAGACTTGGATATTTCTACTGTGAGTGGTGGATTTGGTCTGCGAGTGTCTGATGGTGTTGTTTCTGAAATTGTGCTTGCCTATGGTGGTATGGCCGCTCAAACCAAAAGAGCCGATAAAACAGAAGCTTTTTTGTTGGGAAAACCCTGGTCAAGAGAAGTGGTGGAAGAGGCCATGCTTATTTTGTATAACGAATTTGAGCCCTTAACCGATGCCCGAGCTAGTGCTGAAATGCGTAAAATTTCTGCCAGAAATTTGCTCTTGAAATTCTGGTCTGAAACCAATACCCAAAAAGTCGTTGCATCATAATCGTTTCAATGTAAAATAGGGTGTGTTAAATGTACACACTGTAATAAATAAAAATATCTTAAACGTGTCTTAATGACACTTTATATACAAAAATATGTCAATTCATTCAATTCCTCACGAAAGTGCCATTAAGCATGTAAGCGGCCAATCTGTTTATGTTGATGATATTCAAATGAATAATCTTTTACTAACGGGTAGGGTAGTATATAGCAAAAATGCGCATGCACTGATCAAATCCATTGATGTTTCAGCTGCAAAGGCCTTACCGGGTGTGCATGCCGTTTTGCTGGCTTCGGATATTCCGGGACATAATCAATTGGGCCCTGTGGTGCATGATGAGCCTTGCTTGGCAGAGGATAAAGTGCTTTGTATTGGCCAGGCTTTTGCCTTGATTGCCGCTGAAAGCGAAGAAATTGCCAGAGAAGCAGAAAAGCGTATCGTGATTGAATACGAACCTTTGGAACCCATTCTCGACCTGCGCACCGCTATTGAGAAAGGCACCATGCTCGATAAGCCTCGCATCATGCAGAGAGGAGATGCAGATGCTGCCCTGAAAACAGCACCACATGTGATGAGCGGTGAACTTGAAACCGGTGCACAAGAGCATTGGTATCTGGAAACACACACCTGTTTGTGTGTGCCAGGGGAGCAAAAGGAAATCAATGTATTCAGCTCAACACAGCATCCTTCTGAAACCCAAGCCATTGTGGCTGAGGTATTGGGCATCGGTAAACATGAGGTTGTGGTTGAAATACGAAGAATGGGCGGTGCCTTTGGGGGAAAAGAAACCCAGGCAAACCATACCGCTGCCTGGACGGCTCTGCTTTGTCATGCTACCAAAAGGCCTGTGAAAATCAGACTTTTTAGAGATGATGATCAAATCATGTCAGGAAAAAGACATCCTTATCTTTTTAAATACGAGGTAGGTTTTGATGCTGAAGGAAAAATATTGGCTCTTAAAGTTGAGCAGCATGCCAATGCCGGTTGCGCAACGGATTTGAGTATGGCCATTCTTGAACGTGCCATGCTGCATGCCGATAACAGTTATTATATTCCCAATATGCTGGTGAAGGGAATGGCCTATAGAACCAATGTACCTTCAAATACTGCATTCAGAGGCTTTGGAGGTCCTCAAGGGATGGCTGCCATGGAATCGATTGTCGATCGCATTTCCCGCTTTTTGAAAAAAGATGCCATCGATGTCAGAAA
>CANKSK010000016.1 GCA_947485425.1 Bacteroidota bacterium
TATAATCATGCAGACAAGCCCGCTAGCAAACACTGACGAGAAAATCCGCTCATCCCGCTTTAGGCCTCGCGGATATCACGTAGAGGGGTTTCCCGGATCTTCGAGATGAAGATACTTTCGTGATGTGTGCCAGCAGGGTCGAAGTGAAAGGGCAAGAAATTTTTCCACAAGAGCATCCTTTGAATTGTAAGAATAGAAAAAAAGGCAATTAATATAAAGTTTTCGCTACATTAATAAAAAAAATAACGCTATACTTTCTATAATGTAGCGAATAATTTACATTGTTGATTTTTTGAAGGATTGATGTAAAAACAATTAAGCTGACGGTAATGAGCAGGTAAAAGGGAGACAGGGGCGTTTTGTATCCCTAATTGATTGCGTAAAGCGCTTAGCAAAGAAATGCCAAAACAGAAAGGAAGGATACTTGGAAAATTAAAAACTATATTTGTTTATTGAAATACAGAACAAAGCTCTGCCTATCCCCTACCAGCAATAACGCGCTAACCAAAATAGCTAGGTAAAGCCCGAACAGAATACGTAAAGGAAAACGAAATACAAGAAACCTTTAACGAATACTGACCATAAACAAAAACAAAAAACAAAAAACGAATTCTTGCATTAGCCATGCTGGCAATTGGATTCATTCCATTAGTGAATGCCCAAACAACTATTCAGATTGGGTCGGGAACCTCTGTTACATCAGGCTATCCTTTGTTGGGAAACCCGAATGCGTATACGTTCTCAAGAGCGATTGCTCTTTATAAAGCGAGTGAATTGACTGCATCAGGGATGATAGCAGGAAATATTTCTCAAATCGCATGGCATAAACTGACGGGACCCGTTTTTAAAGGAAACCTTCATGTGTATTTTAAGCACACCTCTTCAAATGTATTTCCCGGAACGGTAAATTGGACAACAGAAGTTAGTGGTGCCACAACAGTATTTTCGGATTCAACAACCTTGACAGACATTTCCAACTGGATCAATATTCCTTTAAGCAATTCATTTCATTGGGATGGCGTTTCGAATCTTGAAGTATTGATTGAGTTTGAAAGAACCGCCACAGTAAGCGGGATTGGTAATATTGCTTTTTATGGCGAGACCAATACCGATAATGTAAATGCATATACTGCCAATGGGCTTTCTTTCCCTCCTAATTTGGTCGTTATTGCCTATGAACGAACAAATACAAAATTTGTCGCCAATGGAACCTCTACCGAAATTATCGAAAATGCAACAAACGAAAATGGTTTCACAATATCACCAAATCCAACATCCGGACCATTTAAAATGGTATCATCCATTGACAACGCTGAAATAATAGTAACCGATATACTCGGACAACCCATACTAAAAACAAAGACAGCACAAAAGACTGCGAACTTACAAATAGACAAAAATGGTGTTTACACTGTATATCTTAAAACAAAAAAAGGAACATCAGCACAAAAACTCATTGTAAACCATTAACAAAAAATATCACAACAACCGGTAATCGAGTAGAAGAATCGCGAGCAAATGCCAAGAGGAAAATTCTAGCATCACACTTTATCGTTTACGATTTTCCCATGGAGCGAATTCCCCAATCGCTCCATGGGAAAGTCGTTCACAGCTCATTTCCCCGCATAGATTGTTAACCTATTTGAGCCAAAGACTTTCAGGGTATTGATCTGATCCCATATGAAACGGTGCTCCATTCAAGCTCTTATTCAAGGCAACAATTGCGGAGAAGACCATTCAGGTATCCAAAAAAATTGAACTTAAAAAACAATTGAGCATCATCAGATAGCTGAGCTTTCTGCTAGAATATTACATCTAAATTTTAATTGCTGCAAGCCAAGATTTTTAACAGAATCAACATACATCGGAACGGGTTGTTCCGGTATATACATCCATACGCACAACCGATGTCAATCTAATTTTCATTGGGTTTTTCGACCTTTTTCAATATATTTTTTTGGAAAAAGAAATCGGATATATTTCTTTTTAATTTATTTATTTTTTCAATACTTTTACACAAGCATACTGTATATATTTTTTTACAGCCTTTACGCGACGGTAATCGTTATACCAACATCAAAAAAATAAATTAACCATACAAAATGAACGCGCAAATAGAGATCATCAAAAAAAATATTGAACCCTTAAGACAGGAGATCATTAATCATAAAGTTTATTCAGCCATTAAAAATACTGAGGACTTGAAAGTGTTTATGCAATATCATGTGTATGCTGTTTGGGATTTTATGTCTTTACTCAAAACATTGCAAACCAATTTGACTTGTACAAGCGTTCCTTGGTTCCCAAAAGGATCGGCTGACACAAGACATCTAATTAACGAAATTGTGGTAGGTGAAGAGTCAGACGTTGACCTCAATGGCATCAGGAAAAGCCATTTTGAATTGTATCTAGACGCCATGCACCAATGTGGAGCGGACACCTCTAAAGTGGAAACGTTTATTGAAGTATTGAAAAAAACTGGCGACTTCAATTCTGCTTTTATATCTTCACAAACACCAACGGAGGCAAAAAACTTTGTTGACTTTACATTCAAAATTATTGGAAGCCATAAAGCGTACTTGCAATCTGCAATTTTCACTTTTGGACGTGAAGATCTCATTCCTGGAATGTTTATTTCTATCGTAAACGACATTGATAAAAACTTTCCTGAAAGCATTTCCATTTTCAAATATTATCTTGAAAGACACATCGAGGTTGATGGAGAGCATCACAGCCATCTTGCTTTACAAATGACATCAAACCTATGCGGCACAAACGAACTCTTTTGGAAAGAGGCTGAACAAGCCACTATCGAATCCCTTCAGAAGCGGATTGATCTTTGGGATGGAGCATATAGACAAATTATGAATAGAAAAAATACTGCTAATCAAGTAGGCGTTCCCCAGTAGTATTAACTGACGAAAAATGCATCCCATCCAGCTTTGGGCTTGAGAGGTCTAGCATAGACTGTCTACTCTATTCTGCACGATGGATATCCTTTCAGGTAGTATTTGAGCAATGATTCGTAATATCTTTAGGCGAAACGCTTTACGGTAATGGTTGAAATCCGCAATGGACTTTGGCCCACTGCCCATAAGCCCTTTCTGTTTCTAATACATAGGCATGCCTTCATTTTGCGAACAGTTGTACCGAAAAAAACTCCCTTTTATTTTCTTAAATTTATTCAATACCTTTACACATGTAGAGGATTGAATAATTTTTCTCAGTAATGAAATTATTGGGACCTTCTAAAAAAATGCAACTCAAAATAAACCTTTCTACAAATATATTGTCTAAAAAATACACATGAAATCTAGCAAGATGAATCTACAACGAATAGCAATCCTAATACTAATTTTTTTATGCCAAAACGCAAAGGGCCAATACAATACGATGTGGATACCCGATACCTTATCCGGTACCCAATTTAACCTGACACTTCAGGATACTTTTGCCCAAATTGTAAATACGGGTCAACAAACCATTACCAGTGGCATAAATGGAAAATTCTGGGGCCCTACATTGTTTGTAAACAAAGGGGATGTGATCCATATGAATGTTACCAATAAATTAAACGATAGCACTACTTTGCATTGGCATGGCATGCATTTGCCAGCTGTAATGGATGGAGGACCACATCAGGTAATTCCACCCAATACGACTTGGCAGCCCTATTGGACTGTAAAAAATGAGGCCGCAACCTATTGGTACCACCCACATTTGCACGAAATGACAGAGGAACAAATTACCAAAGGCCTTGGTGGCTTATTAATTGTGCGCGATGCCATAGAAGGGGCCTTGGCCCTGCCTCGGAAATATGGTATTGATGATATTCCATTGGTACTCACGGATAGAGATTTCAATTCATCAAATCAAATGCCCATTGTGCCTTATGGAGATAGCATGCTTACCAACATGACTTTAAGAGCACAATATAATGTTCCTGCACAGGTCGTTCGGTTTAGAATCTTAAATGCAGCTATTGAACGTAGTTACAATTTAGGTTTTAGTGATGGAAGAAGCTTCTCGATTATTACATCCGATGGTGGTTTATTAAATGCACCTGTAAGTGTTACAAAATATGTATTGCATGCTGGTGAACGGATTGAAATTTTAGTGAATTGCACAGGACAAAATGGAACATCAGTCGATTTAAAAGCCTACAACTCTTTACTTGGTGGATTTATCGCCGGCGGCGAAAATTTTGCTAATGGCCCATTCGGTAATTTTTTAGGGCATAAAGATTTTAACATCTTACATCTAAATATTACTGGACCTACTTCAAATGCCATTTCCACTATTCCTGCAACTTTAACTACCAATACGTTGTTAAACATAGCCGACGCCAATATTACACGCAAACTCACCATTAGTGATAGCTCTGGCGTACCGGGTATTTTAGGACCTAATGCCTTTATCTTAAATCATAAATTATTTAATATTCATTTTAACGAATATCAGGTGCCTTTAGGCAATACTGAAATTTGGGAAATTACAAGCTCATCGGTATTTGGCCATCCATTTCATATACACGATGTAGAGTTCAATATTATTTCTGTAAATGGCTTAGCGCCTGCTGCGGCACAAGCCGGATGGAAAGACGTGGTATTTATTCCAGGCAAAACGGGAGCCACAAATTCTGTAGTAAAGTTTATTGCCAAGTTTGATGATTTCGCGGATGACCTACATCCCTTTATGTATCATTGCCATATTAGCTTACATGAAGATGAAGGCATGATGGGGCAATTTGTGGTTACAAATCCTAGTGACATAAATGATATTGATAAAATAGATTTTCCAATTAGCATATATCCAAATCCCGCAAAAGATAAATTATTTGTTCGTTTTGAAAATCCTAGTCAATCAGCCTATTACATTAACATTACCGATGTGTTGGGCCGAAAAAAATTAATGCTACCTGTTCCGGATTTGCAAAATGGAATTGATATAAGCAACTTGAGTAAAGGAGTTTATACGATTTCAATTATTGAAAATAGCAGTAAAAAAACCATTACGAAAAGTTTTGTGACCTATTAAAATATGAAAAATAATCTGCTGAGAATTTATTGCCTTCTTTTTTTTATAGTCACAAGTAGCTTTAAATTCATTTCCGAAAAAACGATTCAAGATTTTGCATTACAAAATGTAAATGGACAAATAGTTTCTACCAAAGATTATAAAAATGCAAAAGGTTTTATTGTAATTTTCACCTGCAATCATTGCCCCTTTGCCAAATTATACACGCAGCGAATGAATGATTTGAATACAAAATTTTCGAAATTAAATGTGCCCTTATTAGCCATAAACTCAATGGATACATTGGTATACGAAGATGAAACGTTTGCATTTATGAAACAAAAAGCTAAAATAGATAAATTCAATTTCCCCTATCTACAAGACGCCACACAAAGCATAGGTAGGATATTTCAAGCGGAGCATACACCAATGGCTTATGTTATTTGGAAAGAAAAAAAAGAATGGATTATTAAATATAAAGGATCCATTGATAACAATGGAGAACATCCAAACCTAGCAAAGCCTTACCTATCGAATGCGGTAAACGAATTATTAGCAAACAAAGAAGTATCCTTAAAACAATCCGAAAGTTTTGGATGTAGAATTTTTTACAGAAAAAAATCATAAAAAATGTATAAAAAAATATTTCTACTATCCCTTTTATTTGTATTTGCCTTAAAAACACAAGCGCAACACAATACAGTCTTAATGATTGCAGATGATTTAAGCCCTGATTATTTTGGTTTTTACGAAAACGCCGTGGACACAGTAGATGTGCCACACATAAGAAGTTTATTAGCCCGTGGTGTTCGATTTAAATATTTGATGAGCAATCCAGTTTGCTCCAGTACACGAGCAACCATTTTAACCGGCAGATACAGTTTCCGAACTGGGGTCGGTGGCATTGTGGGTGGCCTAGGCGGAAGCAACCAAATAGATACAAATGAAATTTCGATACCGAAATTATTAAAAATGTATAACCCCAATATTGCAAAAGCCAATATTGGAAAATGGCATTTAAAACAAGCATCACCTGCTATGAACCTAATGAGCCCTCAATCATTGGGATACGATTGGTTTGAAGGCCCCTTTATTGGTCAGCTACCCAGTTTTACAAATTGGACCAAATATACCAATGGCGTTTCAAATAATGTCACAACATACGCCACTACTGAAAATGTAAACAATGCCGTTACTTGGCTGAAAAAACAAAATCCAAACCATCCATTTTTTTTATGGTTGGCATTTAATGCACCTCACGAACCTTTGCATTTGCCGCCTGCAGGCTTGCATACATTTACAACTTTAAGTGGCACAACATCTGATATTAATGCACAACCAAAACAGTATTTCAAAGCCATGATACAGGCTATGGATCATGAAATTGGGCAATTATTAGATAGCTTACAAGCAATGAACAAGTTGGATAGTACCGATATTATTTTTATTGGCGACAACGGCAATACGGCAAGAACAGCACAAATTGCAGATCTTACCAAAGCCAAAGGAACGGTTTACGAATATGGCATTCATGTGCCTTTAATCATTGCCGGCCCATCTGTAGTGAACAAAGGAAGAGTGAGCAATGCTTTGGTAAACACCGCAGATTTGTTTGCCACGATTGTTGAAAATTTGGGTTATAACAATTGGCAAACACAAATACCGCCTAATAAACCTGTTGATAGCAAAAGCTTACAACCCATCATTAAAAATACAAGTGACAGTATCAGGCCGTGGGTATTTAGTGAAATATTTAAACTAACCTCTGATAGTGCCGATGGCAAAAGCATGCGAAACAGAAATTACAAATTGATAAAATTTAATTATGGTGCCGAAGAATTTTACAACCTGCAAATAGACCCCTTAGAAAGCACCAACTTATTAAATGGAAATTTAACAGCAACAGATATAACCAACTATAATTATTTATGCAACGAGATGACCAATTTAGTTGGGGGCACATCATTTTGCCAAAATGCTGTTGGAAATGCGGTTTTCAAATTGGAAGATGAATTTCTTGTTTTTCCCAACCCTAGCCAGAAAAATATTTATGTGAATTATAAAAAACAATCGATTGAAAAATATACCCTTGAATTAGTAGACCTATATGGCAGAACGCATTATAGGCAGACAGATATGCAAACTGCAACCGTATACTCCATCACTATTTCTACCCTACCAAAAGGCTTATACAACATATTCATAAAAGGTGAAAGAAATACATTGACTAGAAAAATAATTGTTGAATAATTCTGATAGAGAAACAAAACCTCGCGAGGCAAAAATTATCCTCTAAATACAAATTTTACGCGCAATTTCTTTTCTGCTTTATACCTCTTTTCCTTTTCGAATATTGCATTTTTTCAATACTTTTACACGATGAAAGAGGTAATCGCCATTTTACAAGCGGCACTTACCAGCAATATTTAAAAAAAATCATGAAAAGAAACTTCCTCATTCTATTGATCCTATGGTCCTTCACTTTATCTACAAGGGCTCAAATATTAAAAGACGAATGGATCATTTGCAACAAGGATGGATGCAAAATCCTAGATCCCTACTTTTCGGATGGTGTCACCATGAAATGGGAAGGGAATTGTGAAAATGGAAAAGCCAATGGGTTTGGAAAGCTTACGAAGTTTAAAGATGGCGAATATGAATCTACCTATGAAGGTGAATTTAAAAATGGCATTAGGGAAGGAAAGGGGAAGTTTAGCCATGTAAGCGGAACCGTTTTGGAATGCCCCTTTAAAGATGGACAGGCCATTGGAATCGGCTCCTACGACCTCACCGATGGAAATTCCTATCAAGGCGAAATTGTCAATTATAGACAACATGGAAAAGGAATTCAAAATTTTGCCAATGGGGCCAAGTTCGAAGGCTTTTTTGTTTCAGATAAAATGTATACCGGAAAGTACACCAATTATGACGGCAAGATTACCTATATACAGAAATATTATCCGGTGGAAAAAATAAATGAGAAGCCCCGTAATTATAAACCGGAAATGGGTGTCAGGCTTACAGAATATTTTGATGAAAATTGGAACAGATGTAATCAAAAAAATGCCTCCTACTATCGATTGGTAACCTATGAATCAGAAAACAAACCCAAAGGAATTGTAAAAGATTTTTATATCAATGGAGCCCTGCAATCCGAATTTACAGCGGTGTATCTGGACTATGATGATGAAGGGAAAAACTTTCACGAAGGTGAAGCGAATTGGTATTTCAAGAATGGGAAAATCGAACAAAAAAGATTCTATTACAACAACAAAATAAATGGTAAAAAAACATTCTATTATGACAATGGGCAAATTGCACAAGAGGCCAATTATAAACTTGGCCTACTCGATGGAATCTATCAGCAATGGTATAAAACTGGAAAAACCAAATTAATCGCCTCTTACGAAAATGGTTTGTTGGAAGAAAATAAATATATCGAATATGATGAAAATGGTCTTGCCGCTTTGGTGTACCAAGAGAACTTTAGATCCAACCAAGAGCACTGGGAAGTCCAAACAGAAAGCAACCAATCTGAAGTGAAACAAGACGGAACCTTGGCATTGTATTTAAAAAATGATAAAATCACCTCGCGTTACAACTATGTTACCTTAGACCAAAATTCAGATTATTCGATTGAATGCATCATCCAAAAAAAATCAGGAAAAGGAAGTGAAGGCTACGGAATGATTTTCGGCTTTAAAGATTGGAGCAATTACTTTCAATTTTTAATCTCCGAATATGGTTCCTATATTATTTTAGGACAATTTGAAGGTGTAAACATAAAGTTATGTGAATGGACCAAATCCAATGCCATCTATACAGGAAACAAACGCAACCTGCTCAAGGTGATGAAATTTGGTGAGGAATTTATTTTTTCAATCAATGGGGAGGTCGTTGAAAGGCCCAAGTCTAAAGATTTAAGAGGCAACAACATTGGCATCACCGCAGGTGGAAAAGGGGAATATGCTTTAGAGAATATCATTGTAAAAGAATTTATGACGGCTAAAGAATTGGAAAATAAAGAACCCAAAAGGGAGGACCCAAACAGCTCCGGTGACTGGAAGGGCAATGGCTCCGGATTTTTTATCAATGAAAAAGGCTATATGGCAACAAACTACCATGTAGTAAAAGATGCCACCGCTATTCAAGTTGAATATTTCCAAAAGGGGATTAAAAATATCTACCCAGCCAAAGTCATTGTTACAGACAAACAAAATGACTTGGCCATCATACAGATAAGCGATCCTGCTTTCAAAACGCTTCCTACCATACCGTATGTGTTTAACTACAGCATAAAAGATGTAGGCACCGATGTATTTGCCCTTGGCTACCCCATGGCAGATGTAATGGGTGATGAAATTAAATTTACAGACGGCAAAATAAGCGCCAAAACAGGCATCGAAGGCGACATCCGAGTGTATCAAATTTCGGTGCCCATCCAACATGGAAATAGCGGAGGCCCCCTTTTTGATAGCAAAGGAAATCTGGTGGGCATTACTTCATCGATGTTGAACAAAGAAATGTTTAATTCTGAAAATGTAAATTACGCCATCAAGTCCAGCTATTTAAAAAACTTAATAGATGTGATGCCGGAAAACATCACGCTTCCGAATCATCTGGATATTTACAACAAGCCGCTGACAGAAAAGATAAAGCTACTCTCCGATTTTATTCCCATCATAAGGGTAAAATAAATACAACAGGCAATTGCCAAGCGCATGCTTCCTTTTACACAGAAAGGGCTGAGTTTTATTTTTAATGTAAACATTTATTTACATACGCATTTATATCGAAGTGTTTTTTGAGCATTGTAGTGATTTCTTTACACCAAAACAGGCCCGTTAACGATTCATTGATCAGCCTGAAGGATACCGTTTGGCAGCTACCCGAAGGACGGAACTTTTACCACAAAACTTGATTTGAAAAACGAATGTTTGATGACCTACAAAACTGTCTTTTAATCACGAACACTGCCTTTTGGGTAGGTGCTGTTATGCCCAGTGCTGTTGTCAGTCAGTGATTACTAATTTGTTTCTCGCAATTATTTTATGGTCTTGTGTCAGTTGAGTGAAATAAAGTCCGCTTGGTAAATTGTCCATGTGCAAAGTAACTGTCTGACCTGAAATATTTTTTATTTGTTTTACTTGCTGTCCGAATGAATTGTAAACGGTCAGGGTTGCGTCTTTGAGAATTTTAGCTGTCTGCAAAGTGGTCTGCGCAGAAAAAGGATTTGGATATACATATACATCTTCATATTCATCAGACATACTTGTCGCTTGTATAGAAGTGACTCCTGTAATTCCACAAGCAAAACTCGTTTGTCCAGATACTAAATAATCAGAAAGGCAATTGATGTAACATTCTAAATTTGTGTAACCATTCATTCCAGTTATTGAATTTGAAAGTCCTGTTCCGTTATGATCCTGAATTACATTATTTAAACTATGGGAAGTTTCCCAATAATCTGGCATACCATCAAGATCTGAATCTAACAAGGGCGACGGAGGGTTAGCCGGATTATAATCGAGAATAAAGGCATCATGGTAGTGATCCAGTGAATCTACAAGCGGTAAAGCGGGTGTATTAGTGGGTAAGAAGCTGAACAAACGTCGATCCATACTATCACGTGGAAAAGCTCCTGCATTTTTATAAATATAATTGGTCAATTGATTCGTTGGTGTGTACGTAATTAATGGGAAAGGATGCCTTATTGGCTCTTGCGTTAATATTCCAAAATCTGTATTTGGATTATTTCCCGGAGTTGAAAAATCATTACAGCAATAAAAAAGATCGTAATCTGAATAAGTCGGATATAAATTCATTTTGTTACCATTAGCATAAAAACGATTGGATGAAAAATTCATAAAATCATGTGAAATCATTCCTCCTGTATAAGTAGAACGACTTACACTATAATTATTTATCCAATTCATATGGAGGAAAAATGAATCAATAGGTAAAGGCGCTGTTTGATCAATGTTTGAATTGTACCAAATATTAATTGCCTGATCCCAAATTAGATTATTCGATAGCTCAACATGTAAAGGCCGAGAACCGCAATAAGGAGATTCACAGCTAAATTCCGGCATTCTTCCACCAATCCTGTTCCATACATTGTGATGAATACTAATACTATCTTGTGGGTGCTCAACAGTTGAATAATTCATTAACAGTCCCCCTAAATAATAATGCTCTCCTAGTGTTTCAGCCAATGAACTATTCTGAAGTGTAATATGAGTTGAA
>CANKSK010000017.1 GCA_947485425.1 Bacteroidota bacterium
TCCTATGGAAAGAGTATTGGTAGCTGCATGAAAAACACCATTGCCCATTTCAATCCGTACTTTTCATCAGACCATATCCTTCGATACACCTGCCATGAGATGACCTTGCATGGAGATCCTTCGATGGTACTGAATTCTTTTCAAAAACCGGATTATGTAATCAAACCTGAAAGAATTTATTTTACCCCGGCGACCATCACCTCCGATATGCCAAATTTTTCTTTGCATGTGATCTGTTCCAATCAGGGAAAAGCAAGTACAGATTCGTTTTATGTGCAGGTAAAAAGAACCTATCCCGGCGGAGTGGATTCAGTATATGCCATCAAGGTGCCACCGGTATTGTACCGAGATACCTTTCATTTGATTCTTCCAACAGGCTCAGATGCCGAAGGCTTAAATACCATCTCTGTCAATTTAGATTATACCCATCAGATTGCCGAAGAACTTGAAACCAACAACAGTGCCTCTACCACTCTTCTGATCAAATCGAATGCCATCAACCCTGTTTATCCGCCAAAATTTGCCATCATTCCGAAAAACAATGTGACGCTTAAAGCCAGTACCGATGATCCTTTTGCACCAGTAAGAAGCTATGTTTTCGAGATGGATACGTCCGATGCCTTCAAACCAAGCAGCCCTTCTTACAGAACCGGAATGGTGACGCAATCTGGAGGCGTCGTAAGCTGGAATCCCGCCATTACTTTAAAAGACAGCACCGTGTATTATTGGAGGGTTAGTTTAAAGGATAGCTTGCGATACAGAGAAAGTTCTTTCATCTATATTCCTGGAAAAACAGGTTGGTCGCAAGCGCATTTCAACCAATTTAAAAATGACAACTACAACAATATTATAGACCTGCAAGCCAAGAGAAAATTTGATTTTATTGATGAGATGAAAGTATTCAAGGTGCAAACCAATTGGAGAAATGCAAATGAATTTTTTTATGTAAATAATTTTCTCATCAAATTCGGTTCATGGGGCAATGTGAATGTGGCCATTATCAATCCGAATACTGCTGCATTGATGGAGAATCCTATTGGTGGTTCCTATGGCACACAGCCTCAATCAGGCAGTTCAAGTGTGGTGCCTACCTATACGTTTGATTATGCCTTGGGTCAGGCCTCGCAGGATAGCATGGTAAACTTGATTAATCATGTTGCGGCCGATAGTTCCTACATACTGGTATACAGCACACACGGCATAGGAGGAACCAGCTACAGCACATCGGTCTTTCAAAATAATGTACGAAAAACCCTTGCCGGTATTGGTGCCGATACAAGCATTCTTTTTTCAGCACAAAATAATTTGCCCTTTATTATTTTCGGAAAAAAAGGATGGAAACCTGGCAGAGCGCGCATCAATATGGGCTTAGGAGGAAATGATATCATCACCCAATCCGATACCCTTATCATCAAATGGAAATCAGGAAGCATTGCCTCTGAGCCGATAGGCCCGGCCAAAACCTGGACCACATTGCATTGGAGAATAAGGCCCTATCCAGGAGAAGCGGGCTTAACAAATCGTGACTCTGCCAAATTGGATCTATATGGCATCAACAACAAGGGCGTTGAGAAGCTGCTACTCAAAAATATTTCACCAGCGGTAAGCACCTACAATTTAAGTTTTATTGATGCAGATTCCATTCCGTATTTACGCTTAAAAACAAACATGGGCGATGATTCATTGCGAACCGTACCCCAATTAAATCGCTGGCAAATTTATTATGATGGCGTTCCTGAGGCGGCATTGAATCCATCGAAGTATTTCAATTTTTACAACAGCACCTTGGAAGAAGGAGACACCATGCATTTTGCTACTGCTATTGAAAATATCAGTGAATATGATATGGATAGTATGCTTGTCAACTTTTGGGTGGTGGATAAAGAAAGGAAAAACAATCTCATTCCATTCAAGCGTCAAAAGAAATTACTGGCAGCGGGAAAGAGTCCACAGGACACCATTATTGCGAGGGTAAGCTGGCCTACCAAACAGCACCCTGGACTGAATAAACTGTGGATAGAAGCCAATCCCAATAATGACCAAAAAGAACAATATCATTTTAACAACATCGGATTATATTCCTTCCATGTAAATGATGATAAAACCAGTCCCATCCTAGATGTAACCTTTGATGCAGTGCATATTTTAGATGGCGATATTGTATCTGGCAAGCCTGATATTTTCATCAAATTATTGGATGAAAACAAATATCTGATGCTCAAAGATACCTCCCTCTTTACGCTGCAATTAAAGACCCCATTGGGTAATTCCTACAGACTTCATTTCAACAAATTGCCCTATGAACAAAGCGCTCCGGATTTATTAAGCTGGTATCCAGCGACCTCTGCAGACAAAAATAATTTCAGAATTCAGTATCGTCCCATCCTCAATGAAGATGGAAAATATGAGTTGCTTGTTCAGGCAAGCGATGCTTCAAAAAATCAATCGGGAAGATTGGATTACAAGATTTCTTTTGAAGTCATCAACAAGCCCAGCATTACTGAAATGCTGAATTATCCAAATCCATTTTCAACCTCTACGCATTTTGTATTTACACTCACAGGAACAGAACTTCCTACGCATATGAAAATACAAATCATGACCATCACAGGAAAGGTGGTTAGAGAGATTATGCAAGAGGAATTGGGCAGCATCCATATCGGAAGAAATATCACCGATTACGCTTGGGATGGAAAAGATGAATATGGCGATAAGCTGGCAAATGGCGTTTATTTTTATCGTGTGATCAGCTCACTCCATGACCGAAACATGGATGTACGGGGTTCAGGAGCCGATAAATATTTCAACAAAGGCTTTGGAAAAATGTATATCATGCGTTGATAGCAAAAGCATGCAAAAGCACCACTTTTTCTCCCTTCAAAAATCATTCATCACTATCGTTCTGCATGGGGGATTATTTTTTTTATCCGGTATGCTCTTTTTATCCTGTCAAGAAAAGAGGGAAGCCCATTTTGATGCTGCTGTATTTTCATTATCTGAAAAGACGCTCATATTAAACAAAGAGTTAGACAATAGCATTGAGGGTCACTACCTGATGGTAACAGGAGGAGAAAAAGAGACGCTTTATATCGAAAATTTAAAAGGCATAGATTTCCAAAAATATGTACGCGATACCTCTTGGGTTTTGGGATGGGGAAGCGGGATTCCGTATTTTGATGCGGGAAATGAAAACATCCGTGCGATAGCCTCTTATGATGTATCGAAAGGAAGGCTTACACTTGGCAAACTGCTTCGTGGAGTGGGTTATCCCGCCAAAGGTGTACAAGTGACACTATTGAACCGAAACCCTTCGGGCTATCTGAAAATGCAAAAACAACCCCTCCTAGATTGTTTTTCGGGATGGAAGGACTTCAGCGGAAAAAGTTTGATGTTCGGAAAGATCATCAAGGACACCGTGGAAAATCAATGGGTGATGTATGTAAACGAAACCGATACCCCATCTGTTCAGGTGTATGCAGCCGTTTCAAAAGATTTATTACATTGGGAACCTGCCCAAAACGGCATGCCGATATTTACACCTAAAGCCTTTCAAAACATCTCTTGGGCTACTCAAAATGCTGGCAAAAAAAAATGGCGAGGGCCCGTAATTACCGATGTCCTCTATGAAAATAATGAATGGTATTTGTTTTTAGACGGCTACAAACCAAACGGAGAAAGAGCCATTGGGATGGCAAAAACAAAAGATCCGATAAAGGGTCCCTTTGAAATGATCGCCTCTCCATTGCTATCCGCAGGAGCAAAAGGAGAATGGGATGAAGGCGGATGTTTCTATCCAAAGGTTGTCAAATATAAAAACCAATATTTGATGTTTTATGATGGCTACAATGAAAAAGGAATTGAAAAGTTGGGATTGGCCCTTTCAACAGATTTATACCATTGGAAGAAATATGGTTCACAGCCTGTATTGGATGGGCACCAGGGGTGGAGAAGCTCTTTCTCTTCCTCAGAAGTAGCAAATGTATCTGTAAAAAAGGATAGTATATTTTTATTTTTATCGGGTGCCAAGGCGTATAAAAATAATTTGCTGGGTCGCCTCACCGCAAGCAGATTCAAGGATGTTCCGGGGAATGTAAATGACAATCAGCTGGGGTGTTATCTCTCAACGGATGGAGGAAAACATTTCATCTCACATGCCAACAATCCACTCTTCATCAACGACTATGCCGACCCTTATGAAAACGACCACCTAGGGGCGTCACTGGAATTTTTCAAAAAAGACGGATTTTTTTATCTGTTTTATGTTGCCAAAACAGATGCGGATGGCCTTGCCTATCATCCTTTTGTTAGGATAAAAAAAATAGAGTAAAGCAATATCCTTTGATTACATTTTTTGATTTTGGATGTTTAATAGGCATCAAAATCAATGGCCCTGCTTGCGACATGAAATTAAATTGAAGAAAAATATTTGTTTTAATGATTCAACCGCTTTGCGGTTGGTTTAGGAATGAATTTCCTACCCCGCATGCAATGCGGGGCTATTCAAGTTTAATCCCTTCGGGATTTATTCAAATTTAATTCCGTTGGTTTTGTAATTTAATACCGACAGGATTTATTCAAATTTATCCTCTCGGGTTTGTAATTTAATCCCTTCGGGATTGTATCCTACAAAAAAATAATACAAATTACCAGTTCAATTTAATCAATAGCCATGTATGCCTTTAGAATGGATAATGCTGATACGGTATAAAATCGGATTTGCTATTCATATCATCCTATACATATTAAAATTCGTCAGAATGCAATTCCGATAACTGAAAGGAAAAAATGAATCCATTTGTTGTCGGGTGTCCCGGCGATGAAAACAGGAAAAAGACGGATTTTTTTATTTGTTTTATGTTGCCAAAACAGATGCGGATGCACTTGCCTATCATCCTTTTGTTAGGATAAAAAAAATAGAGTAAAGCAATATCCTTTGATTACATTTTTTGATTTTGGATGTTTAATAGGCATCAAAATCAATGGCCCTGAAAAGCAAGGTTTTTAAATCCAACTTAAGTCCTTTACCTGTTAAATCTTTAAAAATAAGATTCAGGGGAGAAGGTCTAAATCGATTTGGGATATCATAAAAGCGAGAATTTTTCCAATCGATATTGGGGTCTAATCCCAGGTACAGCTTTATGGGATTGATGCTGATGCTTGTAGAAATATCCTGAGAGAGGCCCGTAATTTGTTCATTAAAAGTACCCATTACCACCTTGATACCCAATTTTTCTGAAGGGGCAAAAATGGTTTGTTGAATGATCTCATAACTGGTGTTGGGGTTTGATAGTCTCCATCCCATTGATTTTTTATTCCAAAGACGGACAAAAGAATTGGCTATCTGTTTTTCTTTATACTGAATTTTTCCAATTCCCAATTTGGCATCTAAGGGACCTATCAGCTGAAAGCCTAGCTTATTGATAAAGCCATGGGTACTGTTGGCATTTGCCACACCAATGACAAATTCATATCCCATTGAAGCGGCCTGTTCATAGGTTTTTTCGGCCAAGTTGATGAACAATTTTTTTCCTTGATGGTTTGGATGCGTCGCCGTATTTAGAGATAAAAGTCCTTTGTGCTCCACACCATTTATAGAAGCCATAAGGGGCTGAGCAACATAATGTGCTACAATTTCTTTTCCGGACCAGGCATTGAAACCCACTATTTCTCCTTCGGGGTTGTGTGCGTATTCCCAACCAATGTATGCATCATTATAGGTTTTAGATTTTGGAAATACTTTGCGCAACAATTCGTTGCACGCCATTAACTCCGACTCTGTTGTTTGAACCTGTATGTACTGATACATGAAAATTGTTTATTTAAGAAGTAAAAATTATTTTCGTTTCAATAGAGAACGAATAAAAGCCGATTAGATTTTTTTGTTCGCATTATTTTCTGAAAACAGCAGATAATTTCCTATCGCCAATACATCAAGACCTCCCAATTGAAAGGTAGCGATGGCCTCTGCCGGGGTATTGATGATCGGCTCTTCGTGCATGTTGAAAGAAGTGTTTACAAGCACGCCGCAGCCGGTTAATTTCTTATATTCGGTAAGAATATCATAATAGGTAGGGTTTGTTTCTCGGGAGACAATCTGAGGGCGTGCAGTTCCGTCAACGTGTGTGGTAGCAGGTGCTTCAGCCTTTCCTTTGGGTGTTACATCGGAGGTGATGGTCATAAATTGAAAAGGGATGACATCTTTTTCAGAGATCAAAAAATATTCTTTATAATCCACATCCCGCACATAAGGAGCAAAAGGCATAAATTCAGTACGATTTAATCTGTTGTTGAGCCAGGTATTCACGCTGGCATCGGCGGCAGAATATACGATAGAGCGATTTCCCAAAGCCCTTGGACCATATTCCATGGCACCATTGAAACGGGCCACCACTTTCCCATCAACAATGCATTTGGCAACATCGGCAGCAATGTTTTCAGAACGCGTACTTACCATTTTGGATTCTTCAATGGCTTTTACAATATCTTGATCCGTAAAATTTCTTCCAGCATATACATTGTCGAGTTTGAGCTTGGGCATACTTCTGTTTTTTTCATACCACAAGCTAAGGGCAGCACCCATATTCAGTCCACCATCGCCCATATTTGGAAAAACAAAAATGCTATTGACATTTTCAAGTTCGAGAATTCTTTGATTGACTTTTACATTGGCAAACAATCCACCGGCAAGAAAGACATGGGTAAGTTGGTTGCCAATAAATTTCCGAATGACTGCAGTAACATATTGACAAACGATTTTTTCGGTATGAAATTGAATCCCTGCTGCGATATCTTCTTTTGAAAATCCTTTGAGATCTTTTTTCAAACTTTCTATGGCCTTGAGGTGATAACCACCTTTGTTGGCAAAGGAAAGCATAGAAGAATCAAAATAAATATATTTAGCAAAAATGGCTGCTGTGGCCGATGGATTGCCAAAAGCAGCGAGTCCTGTTATTTTACCTTCATGTCTTAACGGTTTAAAACCGAGTAATTTGGTGACATAGGCATAGTAATAGGCAGGGGAATGGTAACAAGGAATGCTATGCAGCAAAGTCATGGTGTTATTCTTACACAGATACACCCTTGAACAATATCCTTCTCCGCTGGCATCGAGTGTGATGGCGAGGCCTTCATCATGCGCCTGGGAATAATATGCAGAAGCGGCATGCGCTTCATGATGATCTATGTATACAAATTCTTTCTTATATCCCTTTTGACGCAGATAGGATTCTACTTTTTGTTTGACTCCTTTCACCTGTGGTTTCAGGAGGGTACGGGTGAGGGCAAGACCGGCTTCAGAGCCCAGAAAAAAACGATCCAATCCCAGTTTCGATAGCAGTTGTTTTTTCCAATCGCCTTCTTGTTCATCAAAGCCCACATCAAACTGCGGCATAATTTTTTTTCCTTCAATGGCGATGGCATCCACATCGGAGAGAGAAATGTCATTGATATTTAAAACTTCATCGAGTGCCAAATAAGGAAACCCATGATGCATTTTAATTCTGGAAAGGCGTTCTTCATTGATTGCTGTATATCCATTCTCTTTGATTAAAGATACGCCGCTGTCGTGACCGATATTTATTCCTAAAATTTTCATATGTCTATTTCATTTTATGCCTATTCGAATTTTCAGGCATCCCATTTATGGAGTTCTATTTTCTGCACTTGTGATACGAAGTTTTGTTTTTGAATATACTCAATATGTGTACATAGCTGAACACCTAAATCCATGAGCATTTCTAATTTTTGAAATACAGAACCGCGATTGTAATACATCAAAAAATTAAACAGTTTGCTGTCATGAATTCCCGGATGCATAAATTTTTCTTGTTCCACATCGATGTCATAGGGATGAAAATATCCCAAGATGGCATTGTTGTTTTTATAATATTTTTTGAAGAGTGATTTGATGAAGAAGGCTGGCAGCATTCTAAAATATACGCCACCACCAAAAGGCAGGGAGCGAATGCCAAAGGGCTGAATGCTCATGGGTATTTCTAGTACACCGTCTACTTGTCTTGGAATTTTTCCAAATTCAGGCCATCCAAACAAAGGATTAGCAGCGGGCAGCACAGAGCTTGAATAGGTAAATCCCATGGATTTTAAGATGGGATATACCCAAGCTGTTTTTTCGATGATGGAAAAAACAGGAGCCCGATACCCATATATATTTTTAATACCGGCTTTTTGCAATGCCTCCAAATTTTTTTCGGTATCTATTTTAAATTCTTCCGGACTTAAGGTATCAATGGTATGGTGTCTGTAGGAATGACAACCAATTTCATGACCTTCGTCTTCAATAGATTTGATGAGTGTTGGATATTTTTCTGCCATATCGCCGACCACAAAAAAGGAAGCCTTTGCCTGATAGGTATTCAGAAATTTCAAATAGGCTTCTATCATCACAGGCACGCGCTCTTTATATTGCGCGCCATTATCCATTCTCAGGCGAATGTCTTCCAAATCAATGCTAAAGAGATAATAAGGGGCTTCCTTATGCATGATCCGACTCCTTTTTTTGTTTTAGCAAGGCAATTTCCTGTGCCAGGGTTTTATTTTGCTGCTGCAAGCGCGACAATACCACGGACAAATGCAGTAGGTATATAAAAATGACAAAAATGGTTCCAGTAAAAATCAGATTGGGAGCAGCATACACCCCTACTAGGCGAGAAATGATTTCAAGACCTTGTCGCCAAAAGGAAAACAGTATCAAAATGGCCGTACAAATAATCCATACAATGGAATATTCTTCTCTCAGTTTTCCTTTTGTAATCAGTCTTCCAATGTAGACCAAAAAAGATAGACTGGCAATAATTGCTATAATCTGAATTTTTTCCATATCAACATTTTTTCTGCATGCATCTGCAAAGCAGTGGTCTGCAAATATATTCATAATGTTTGAAGAAGGAAAATGCAGCCGTTTTTCAGCGGATTTTTATTTCTTCCGGTAGGCTAAAGCTTTTCAGGCCTTCTGTTGCGGGTGCGCAGATAGGTAAAAAACATGGCAAGACTCACTTTGAACAAGTAATATAAAGAGGCGAAAGTGCCGATAGAAGAAACGCCTCCTTGTCTTTCACGCATTTCAACGGCTACTTCACCTATCCGAAGGTTATTAAAAGCATACAAAACGAGGGATTCCGGTTCGGGGTATTCATCGGGATAATTGTTTCCAGCAATTTCCAGGGCTTTTTTGTTGAGCATTCTTAGGCCGGAGGTGCTATCGGTGATACGCTGACCGGTAAGCATTTTATTGAGAAACATGAAATAGGTAATACCCACTCTGCGCATAAAAGTAGACTGAAAGCCTATTTTATCGATAAATCTTGAACCAATGACCACATCCAGATTCTTTTCCAGCATGGTTTTGAGCAGTTTTTCAATTTCTGCCGGGGGATGTTGCCCGTCACCATCAATTTGCACGGCGAAGTCAAAATTTTGTTCCAATGCATATTTAAATCCGGTTTGTACCGCCCCACCGATGCCTAAATTTACAGGCAAATCCAAGATCACACAATCGGTTTGGGCAGCCACTTGAACGGTTTGATCGCGAGAACAATCATTCACAACGATGGCAACAATATCTATTCCTGTGTTTTTTTTCAGTGCATTGATTTCATTCACCACCGAAGCAATGGCTTTTTCCTCATTATAGGCAGGAATAACGGCGGCTATTTTCATATTTTTTATCAAAAAATCAAGTTTTTATCAAGGCCTTCTTGAAGAAGGTCGTGCATATGAATAAATCCGGCATACTGCGATCCACGAAGGACGACGAGCTGGGAAATTTTATGTTCTTTCATCATTTGCAGGGCTTCTACGGCCATGGTATCGGCATCTATGGTCCTTGGCGCTTTGCTCATGATGGAAGAGGCCTTTGTATCTTTGTAGCTTCCCTGATGCTGCAGCATGCGCCGCAAATCGCCATCGGTAATAATGCCCACAAGCTTCTTTTTATCGACTACAGCAGTCGCACCGAGTCTTTTTGAGGTTATTTCAAGAATAATTTTTTCAAGGTCGTCATTGGGGCCTACCTCAGGTTTTTCGTGTTTGGATAAAAAGTCGCCTGCCTTCATATAGAGTTGTTTACCCAAAGCCCCACCGGGATGATATTTTGCGAAATCGGAGGCCGTAAACCCTTTGTGTTGCAGCAGACAAACGGCAAGGGCATCACCCATGGCCATTTGAGCCGTGGTGCTGCTTGTGGGTGCGAGGTTGTTGGGGCAGGCCTCTTTGGCGACAAAGGTATTCAATACCAAATCGGCATGTGTGGCTAGGTATGAGGATTTGTTTCCGGTCATGGCCAGGAGTTTATTTCCTGCTGCCTTTAATATAGGCACCAATACCTTTATTTCAGGGGTGTTTCCGCTATTTGAAATACAGATGACGATGTCATCGGGCTGAATCATTCCCAGATCGCCATGCACGGCATCCGCAGCATGCATAAAAAAAGCCGGTGTGCCGGTAGAATTGAAGGTAGAAACGATTTTATTGCCCACGATGGCACTTTTTCCGATGCCGGTGACAATCACTCTTCCCTTGCTTTCGGAAATGAACAATACACTCTTGATAAAATCTTCATCCAAAAGAGTAATGAGATTTCGAATGGAATCAGCCTCATTCTCAAGTGTATCGATCGCTGTTTGTAA
>CANKSK010000018.1 GCA_947485425.1 Bacteroidota bacterium
AAAACAAATTAAATAATCATAAACTAAGAAAAAAATGGCAGATTTAAAATCGTTCGCTGATCAGTTAGTTAACCTGACAGTAAAAGAAGTCAATGAATTGGCAAAAATTTTGAAAGATGAATATGGTATCGAACCTGCTGCTGCTTCAGCTGTCATGGTTGCCGGTGGTGGTGGTGCTGATGCTCCTGCAGCAGCAGAAAAAACAACTTTCGATGTAGTACTTAAATCAGCAGGTGCTGCGAAACTTGCCATTGTTAAATTGGTGAAAGAACTTTCTGGTTTAGGCTTGAAAGAAGCTAAAGATTTAGTTGATGCTGCTCCAAAAGCTGTTAAAGAAGGCATTTCTAAAGAAGAAGCTAACTCTATCAAAGCTGCACTTGAAGAAGCTGGTGCGGAAGTTGAGGTTAAATAATCTGATCGAATTCCGGATATACAAAGTGGCGATTAGACCCTGATTATTTCAGGGTCTATTACCATTTATGTATATTCCTGATTTGCTTGCTATTTTATTTACGTTTTCTCAACTTCTAAACTCAAACCAAAAAATGATTCAGCACCAAAATCAAAATAAAAGGATAAGCTTTGCTTCGAGTAAAAAAGTTTTAGATTATCCCGATTTTTTAGATATTCAACTTAAATCTTTTCAGGATTTTTTTCAACTCGAGACTACATCAGACAACCGTCATAATGAAGGACTGTTTAAAGTATTCAGTGAGAATTTCCCAATCAGTGATTCCAGAAATAACTTCGTTCTTGAGTTTCTTGATTATTTTGTAGATCCCCCACGTTATTCTCTAGTAGAATGTGTAGAACGCGGTCTTACCTATAGCGTTCCACTAAAAGCCAAATTAAAATTATATTGTACAGATCCAGAACACGAGGATTTTGAAACAATCGTTCAGGATGTTTATTTGGGAACCATTCCCTATATGACACCTAAAGGTACATTTGTTATCAATGGTGCTGAAAGAGTTATTGTTTCTCAGTTGCATCGTTCTCCAGGTGTATTTTTTGGCCAAAGTAGACATGCCAATGGAACCAAATTATATTCAGCCCGTGTCATTCCTTTTAAAGGTTCTTGGATTGAATTTGCTACAGACATTAATAACGTCATGTATGCATACATTGATAGAAAGAAAAAGTTTCCGGTAACGACCCTCTTAAGGGCTATTGGATTTGAAACAGATAAAGACATTCTAGAGATTTTCGGACTCGCTGATGAAATAAAAGTCAGTAAAGCGGCTTTGAAAAAGGTGGTTGGCAGAAAATTAGCCGCTAGGGTATTGAAATCATGGCATGAAGATTTTGTTGATGAGGATACCGGTGAGGTTGTTTCTATCGAAAGAAATGAAGTGATCCTTGAGCGCGAAACATTGCTTGAAGATGATCATATTGATCAAATTATTGAAGCTGGTGTTAAGAATATCATTCTTCATAAAACAGAATTAAATGCCGGTGATTATGCCATCATTTATAACACCCTTCAAAAAGATACTTCTAATTCTGAGAAAGAGGCTGTTGAACATATTTATCGTCAACTAAGAAATGCCGAACCACCAGATGAGGAAACGGCTCGTGGTATCATCGACAAATTGTTCTTCTCCGATAAACGTTATGATTTAGGTGAAGTCGGTCGTTATAGAATCAATAAAAAATTAAAATTAGCCATTCCTGCGGATACGAAAGTTCTGACCAAGGAAGATATCATTTCCATTATCAAGTACCTTATTGAATTAATTAATTCAAAAGCCGAGGTTGATGATATTGATCACTTGAGCAATCGTCGTGTTCGTACCGTTGGTGAACAATTATATGCCCAATTTGGTGTAGGTTTAGCCCGTATGGCGAGAACCATTAGGGAGAGAATGAATGTTAGGGATAACGAAGTATTTACCCCAGCGGATTTGATCAATGCGAAAACATTGTCATCTGTAATCAATTCATTCTTTGGTACCAACCAATTATCACAATTTATGGATCAGACAAATCCTCTTGCGGAAATTACGCATAAGAGGAGATTGTCTGCACTAGGTCCCGGTGGTCTTTCCCGTGAAAGAGCAGGTTTTGAGGTTCGTGACGTTCATTATACCCATTATGGTCGTCTGTGTACCATTGAAACGCCTGAAGGACCTAATATCGGTTTGATTTCTTCATTGTGTGTGTATGCCAAAATCAATTCACTTGGTTTTATCGAAACACCATATCGTACCATTACAAATGGTAAGGTTGATGTTGATAAACCTGTTGTGTATTTGTCTGCCGAAGAAGAAGATTTTAAAGTTATTGCACAGGCCAATGCCGATTTCAATAGCGATGGTAAATTCAATACAGCCAAGGTAAAAGCCAGACAGCAAGGTGATTTCCCTATTACGGAGCCTGAAAATCTGAATTTGATGGACGTTGCTCCAAATCAAATTGCGTCTATTGCAGCTTCCTTGATTCCTTTCCTTGAACATGATGATGCAAACCGTGCCCTGATGGGATCGAATATGCAGCGTCAGGCAGTTCCATTGCTTCGTCCAGAAGCTCCTGTTGTAGGAACCGGTCTGGAAGCAGCAGTTGCCAAAGATTCTCGTGTTTTAATCAACGCAGAAGGAAATGGTGTTGTGGAATATGTTGATGCCAATGAAATTGTAATCCGTTATTCACGCAGTGATGATGAAAAATTAGTAAGCTTTGATGATGACATCAAATCTTATCGTCTTACGAAATTTCAAAAAACCAATCAGAGTACTTCAATCAACTTGAAACCTATTGTTAAAAAGGGTGAGAAAGTTACTCCTGGTCAAGTTCTTTGCGAAGGTTACGCTACACAAGATGGTGAATTGGCTTTGGGAAGAAACCTTAAAGTGGCGTTCATGCCTTGGAAAGGGTATAATTTCGAGGATGCGATTGTGATTTCAGAACGCGTAGTTCGTGAGGATATATTTACATCTATTCATATTGATGAGTATAGTCTTGAAGTAAGAGATACCAAACGTGGTTTGGAAGAACTTACTTCAGATATTCCAAACGTGAGTGAAGAAGCTACCAAAGACTTGGATGAGAATGGTTTGATTCGTGTTGGTGCTGAAATCACTGAAGGGGATATTTTAATTGGTAAGATTACACCAAAAGGCGAGACAGATCCTTCTCCTGAAGAAAAACTGCTCAGAGCTATTTTTGGTGATAAAGCTGGCGATGTGAAAGATGCTTCTTTGAAAGTACCACCATCTGTTAAGGGTGTGGTGATTCAAAAGAAATTATTTTCTCGTGCCGTAAAAGATAAAAATGCCAAAGCTGAGGAAAAGGAACTGATTGCAAAACTTGATAAAGAGAATGCAAAAAGTATTGCTGAACTCAAATCTAAATTGGTTGATAAGCTTTTCATCTTGGTGAGTGGAAAAACCTCTCAAGGTGTGATGAATATGTTTAAAGAAGTTTTGATTCCAAAAGGAGCTAAGTTTTCTCAAAAAGTTCTTTCGGATCTTGATTTCTCAAACATCAATCCCAATAAGTGGACAACCGATAAAGACAAAAACGATCAGATTAAAGTTTTATTACATAATTTCAATATCAAGCAAAATGATTTGCTTGGGGCATACAAACGTCAGAAATTTGCCATTACCATCGGTGATGAGCTACCTGCGGGAATTATGCAACTTGCCAAAATTTATATTGCCAAAAAACGGAAGTTAAAAGTAGGTGATAAAATGGCCGGTCGTCATGGTAATAAAGGTATCGTTGCTCGTATTGTTAGAGATGAAGATATGCCATTTCTTGATGATGGAACCCCTGTTGATATCGTATTGAACCCGCTAGGGGTGCCTTCTCGTATGAACTTGGGTCAGATTTATGAAACCGTTTTAGGATGGGCCGGAGAGAAATTGGGAATGAAGTTTGCCACCCCTATTTTTGATGGCGCTTCTTTAGATCAAATCGATGAGTATGTCAGCAAGGCGGGATTACCTCGTTATGGCAGTACGTATTTAAATGATGGAAATTCCGGTTTGAAATTCGATCAGCCAGCAACTGTAGGTGTGATTTATATGCTTAAACTCGGTCACATGGTTGATGATAAGATGCATGCGCGTTCTATCGGTCCATATTCTCTTATTACACAGCAACCATTGGGCGGAAAGGCTCAATTTGGAGGCCAGAGATTTGGTGAGATGGAGGTTTGGGCTATTGAGGCCTTTGGTGCTTCAAATATCCTACAGGAATTGTTGACCATCAAATCGGATGATGTATTGGGAAGAGCCAAAGCCTATGAAAATATCGTGAAAGGCGATAATATGGGTACGCCAGGTATTCCTGAATCATTTAACGTTTTACTTCATGAATTGAGAGGTTTATGTCTTAAAGTATCCCTTGATTAAATCAAGGGGTACTCAATTCTAAATGAGGTAATTATATCAAAAATAAGGTTTACATCTTATAAACTTAACAAAAGAAAATGGCAATCAGAAAAGATCAAAAAATAAAAAGCAATTTTCAGACCATTACCATCAGCCTTGCTTCACCAGAGGATATTCTGGCGCAGTCAAGTGGTGAGGTACTTAAACCAGAAACCATCAATTATCGTACATATAAGCCCGAAAGAGACGGACTTTTTTGTGAGCGTATTTTTGGTCCGGTAAAGGATTGGGAATGTCATTGTGGAAAATATAAAAGAATTCGTTACAAAGGCATCGTTTGCGATCGTTGCGGAGTAGAGGTAACAGAAAAAAAGGTAAGACGTGAAAGAATGGGACACATCAGTTTGGTTGTTCCTGTTGCGCATATTTGGTATTTTAGATCTCTACCAAATAAAATCGGTTATTTATTGGGATTACCTTCTAAAAAGCTCGATTTAATTATTTATTATGAGCGCTACGTAGTTATTCAGTCTGGTATTAAAGGTGCTGATGGAATCAATTACTTAGATTTCCTTACCGAAGAAGAGTATCTGACTATCCTTGAGAATTTACCCAAGGAAAATCAGCATTTAGATGATGCAGATCCAAACAAATTTATTGCGCGTATGGGCGCAGAGGCATTAGCTGATTTATTGGGTCGTTTAAAGTTAGATGATTTATCCTTTAAATTGAGACATCAAGCCAATACAGAAACCTCGCAGCAACGTAAAAATGAGGCATTAAAGCGTTTACAAGTAGTGGAGGCTTTCAGAAATGCCAATTCTCGTATTGAGAATAGTCCTGAGTGGATGATTGTAAAAGTAGTTCCAGTGATTCCACCGGAATTAAGACCACTTGTTCCATTGGATGGTGGTAGATTTGCTACTTCGGATTTGAACGATTTATACAGAAGGGTTATCATTCGTAACAATCGATTGAAACGATTGATTGAGATTAAAGCTCCTGATGTCATTTTAAGAAATGAAAAAAGGATGTTACAGGAAGCTGTAGATTCTTTATTCGATAACTCTCGTAAAGTAAATGCAGTTAAGACTGAATCCAATAGAGCACTGAAATCACTTTCTGATAGCTTGAAAGGTAAACAAGGTCGTTTCCGTCAAAACTTACTTGGAAAACGTGTGGATTATTCTGCTCGTTCGGTTATTGTTGTAGGGCCGGAATTGAAATTGCACGAATGTGGTCTTCCAAAAGATATGGCAGCAGAGCTTTTCAAACCATTTATCATCCGCAAGATGATTGAAAGAGGGGTTGTAAAGACTGTGAAGTCAGCGAAGAAAATTGTTGACAGAAAAGATCCTATCGTTTGGGATATTTTAGAGAATGTGTTAAAAGGACACCCTGTCATGTTAAACAGGGCCCCAACACTTCACAGATTAGGTATTCAGGCCTTTCAGCCTAAGTTGATTGAAGGAAAAGCGATTCAATTGCATCCATTGGTATGTACCGCTTTCAACGCGGATTTTGACGGTGATCAGATGGCCGTTCACGTGCCACTAGGAAATGCCGCAATTTTAGAAGCTCAGACCTTGATGCTTGCTTCACATAATATTTTGAACCCTGCAAATGGTGCACCGGTAACGGTTCCATCTCAGGATATGGTTTTGGGTCTTTATTATATTACCAAAGGCCGCAGAAGTGAAGGAGATGTGATTGTAAAAGGAGAAGGTTTGGCATTCTATTCATCAGAAGAAGTTATCATTGCCCATAATGAAGGCCGTGTAGAGCTTCATGCGTACATCAGGGTGAAAACCCGTGTGATGGAGGATGGCGTTCTGATTAATAAATTGATTGAAACCACTGTTGGTAAAGTACTCTTTAATGAAGTCGTTCCGAAGGAAATGGGCTTTATCAATGACCTTCTTACCAAGAAAGCACTTCGTGAAATCATCAGTGATGTATTAAAAGCTACCGGTATTGCCAGAACAGCTCAGTTTTTGGATGATATCAAAGACCTTGGATTTACCATGGCCTTTAAAGGTGGTTTGTCATTCAATCTTGCGGATATTAATATTCCGGATGAGAAAGAAGTACTTATTAAGAAAGCAAATGTTGAAGTTGAAGAAGTTTTGGGTAACTACAACATGGGTTTCATTACCTTTAATGAACGTTATAACCAGATTATTGATATTTGGACACGTACCAATTCTAAAATTACGGAAAGTTTGCTGAAACATTTGGCAAGTGATAAACAAGGATTTAATTCTGTGTTTATGATGCTTGACTCAGGTGCAAGGGGATCTAAAGAACAGATTCGTCAGTTAGGTGGTATGCGTGGTCTGATGGCTAAGCCACAGAAATCAGGTGCTTCCGGTGGTGAGATTATTGAAAATCCGATTCTTTCGAATTTCAAGGAAGGTCTATCCATTTTGGAATACTTTATTTCTACCCACGGTGCGCGTAAAGGTCTTGCGGATACCGCTTTGAAAACAGCTGATGCCGGTTACTTGACTCGTCGTCTTGTCGATGTGGCTCAGGATGTGATTATCAATGAAAATGATTGTGGAACCTTGAGAGGTCTTGCAGAGTCGGCATTAAAGAACAATGAAGATATAGTTGAAAGTTTATATGATCGTATTTTGGGTAGGGTATCTGTTCATGATATTTTTCATCCAATTACCAATGAACTGATTGTTTCTTCAGGTGATGAAATTATTGAAAACATTGCTGTTAAGATCGAAGAATCACCGATAGAGGTTGTTGAAATCCGTTCAGTACTTACCTGCGAATCTAAAAAAGGGGTTTGTGCGAAATGTTATGGACGTAATCTAGCGACCGGTCGTATGGTTCAAAGAGGTGAAGCGGTTGGTGTAATTGCAGCTCAGTCAATTGGTGAGCCAGGTACACAGTTGACACTGAGAACCTTCCACGTGGGTGGTACAGCGTCAAAAATTGCTTCTGAATCAAAAATTGAAGCCAAATATGCTGGTATCATTGATTTTGAAGAAGTAAGGACCGTAGAATATACATCAGGTGATATTAAGCATGATGTGGTATTGGGTCGTTCAGGCGAATTCAGAATTGTAGATGCGAATACCAAAAATGTATTGGCAACCAGCAATATTCCTTATGGTTCACGCTTGTATGTAAAAGCAGGTCAGAAACTCAGCAAAGGCCAATTGATTTGTGATTGGGATCCTTACAATGCGGTTATTATATCTGAATTCAGCGGTAAAATTTCTTATGAAAATATCGAAGATGGTATAACCTTCAGGGAAGAATCCGATGAACAAACCGGTTATAAGGAAAAGGTAATTATTGATAGCCGTGATAAAACAAAAAATCCTGTTATCAAAATTGTTACCGGTAAAGACAAGGCAGTTGTGAAGGCCTATAACATTCCAGTAGGGGCTCACGTTGTTGTAAACGAAGGTGCTGCTATTGGCGCGGGAGATGTACTTGTTAAAATTCCTCGTGCAACGGGTAAAACGGGTGATATTACCGGTGGTCTTCCAAGGGTAACGGAGTTATTTGAAGCTCGTAATCCTTCGAATCCTGCCGTTGTATCTGAAATTGATGGTGTTGTAACCTATGGTGGCATCAAACGTGGTAATAGGGAGATTATCATCACATCGAGAGAAGGTGATGTTAAAAGATACCTTGTATCATTAAGTAAGCACATCCTCGTACAAGATAATGACTTTATCCGTGCAGGATCTGCTTTATCAGATGGTGCCATAACGCCTTCCGATATTTTATCTATCAAAGGGCCTTCAATGGTTCAAGAATATTTGGTAAATGAGATTCAGGAAGTATATCGTTTACAGGGTGTGAAAATTAATGATAAACACTTTGAAGTGATTGTGCGTCAGATGATGCGTAAAGTTATCATTGAAGATCCAGGAGATACCAAGTTCCTTGAAAAAGAAGCCGTTGATAAATTAGATTTCTTAACTGAAAATGATTGGATATTTGACAAGAAAATTGTTACTGATCCAGGAGATTCAGCTAATTTGAAACAAGGTCAGGTTATTACAGTTCGTAAGCTGAGAGATGAAAATTCCATGTTGAAGCGTAAGGATTTGAAGTTGGCTGAAGCAAACGATGCGATGCCTGCTACTTCCTTCCCATTGTTACAAGGAATTACCCAAGCCTCTTTACATACCAAGAGCTGGATATCTGCTGCATCCTTCCAGGAAACGACAAAAGTACTTAACGAAGCCGCTATTGCCGGTAAAGTTGATGAATTGTTGGGACTGAAAGAAAATGTTATCGTAGGTCATCTGATTCCGGCTGGAACCGGCTTAAGAGAATACGAAAAATTGATTGTAGGTTCTCAGGAAGAATATGATTTGCTTATGGCCTCTAAAAAAGAAGCTGGAGCAGAGATTGAATCCTAAACTATGCTAAATTGAATGAATGGAATCCCGGTAATTTTTGCCGGGATTCTTTTTATAATCCTTATTTTGTAATTTTTGTTTGTACGTATTAATTCAATAATCTAAAAAATGGAGATCGAAAATACCAATCCGAATCAACTCAATATTGAACTTAGCGAAGAAGTTGCTGATGGAACCTATTCAAATTTGGCCATTATAACCCATTCGAATTCTGAATTTGTGATAGACTTTGTAAAGGTGATGCCGGGCGTACCGAAGGCAAAAGTTAAATCCAGAATTATACTAACGCCTCAGCATGCAAAAAGGCTGTTGTCTGCTCTTGCTGATAATGTATCAAAATATGAGTCGGTACATGGTAGCATCAAGCAAACAGAAGGAGTAGGTATTCCAATGAATTTTGGTGGCCCTACTGCACAGGCTTAGTGAGTAGAAAACAACCCATAACGAGAAAAGTTTGTAAGGCTATGCTTTCTGTTGGTATGTTTTATAACATGCCTTTGGATTTGAGCCAATCGTCATTATAGAGTTTGCCTATATATCTGCTTCCATGGTCATGAAAAATGACTACCACAAGGTCTGATTCTTTGAGTTGGTCTTTCAGTTGAAGCACACCTGAAACGGCGCATCCTGCTGAGTTTCCTGCAAATATTCCTTCTTTTCTTGCTAGCTCGCGTGTCATCAAAATGCCATCTTTGTCAGTTACTTTTTCAAAATGGTCAATAACGCCAAAATCTACATTTTTCGGGATAATATCTTCACCGATTCCTTCGGTGATGTATGAATAAATTTCACTTTCATCAAATTCACCTGTTTCATGGTATTTTTTTAAAACAGAGCCATAGGTATCAATGGCCCATATTTTGATGTTTGGATTTTTCTCTTTGAGATATTTCCCAGTACCTGAGATGGTGCCACCAGTTCCCGTTCCTACCACCAAATGGGTGATTTTGCCTTCCGTCTGTGCCCATATTTCAGGGCCTGTTTGTTCGTAATTGGCTTTTGTATTGGATAGATTATCGTATTGATTGGGGTAGTAGGCATTTGGTATATCCATACTGAGTTGACGTGCTACAGAGTAATAGGAGCGAGGGTCGTCAGCAGCCACATTGGTAGGCGTGACTACTACCTCTGCGCCCATGGCACGGAGGATGTCCATTTTTTCCTTGGATTGTTTGTCGGGCATGGTACAGATGAGCTTATATCCTTTGATAATACAGGCTAAAGCCAGTCCCATTCCGGTATTTCCAGAGGTGCCCTCAATGATGGTGCCTCCTGGCTTGATAAGTCCTGCGGCTTCTGCATCTTCAATCATCTGCAGGGCCATGCGATCTTTGATGGAGTTTCCCGGATTGAAAAATTCCAATTTGGCAAGTACTGTGGCTTTAACGCCTTCTGTTACCTTATTTAATTTAACCAGAGGGGTTTCTCCGATGGTTTCTAAAATATTATTGTACCACATACGTGTGTTGAGTTAAAGCGTTTGGATGACAAAAGTACATAATTTATCAAGGATGCGGAATTATTTTAGTTCCCATTTTGTGAAAGGGCTTTTTCTCTAATAGAGCGCTTATAAAGGTGTTTTTTATGTAAAAGCAATAATACTGTTAGCGCGTAGCAAAGCAGTATCTATGTATGCTTGGAAATTCATATATTTGTGATATCTTTTTTTAAATCCTAATCAAAAAATAATAATCCCCCTAAAATCTAATATGCATGAATTATTTACTCGATTTCTTTCGTAATATTTTCCAAATTTCTTTGGTAATTGTTCTTTTATTTTTTGCCGGATGCTCAAAAAAGGATGATCAAGCAAGTCCTTCTGGAAATAATACCACAGTACCTTCAGGCACATTGCATTTTTCTTTTAAGACTCCGGATTGGGAAAGGAACAT
>CANKSK010000019.1 GCA_947485425.1 Bacteroidota bacterium
ATTTTCAACTTATCCACTCCCTTCAAAAAACATCTTTTTTTGCTTTTTTCAGTCAAAAAACGACCCTTTTAAATCACTTATAAGCGATTATTTAAGAAAAGTAATGTCAGTATTTAAGTCAAGCCTTAAATTCATCTAATGCATTCTAATAAAGAAATTAGGCAATCTACTGCAATTTATCCGTAACAAAAATTATTTCCCGAGGGAAACCATTAAAACTGAAACATCCGAAGGAGAAACGCCACTAATTCGTGAGGCTTGTCCTAAAGTTTCAGGTTTGATTTTACTTAATTTTTCTCTGGCTTCGGAAGAGAGGGAAAGGAGTTTCGCATAATTGAAATCCGGGTAAAGAATAACATTTTCTAATTTATTCAATTTTTCAGCGAGTTCATATTCCTTTTGAATATATCCTTCATACTTCATGACGATTTCTGATTCTTCGATAACTTCATTTTTCAGAAGGGGATCGATGTTATTCAGGATATTTTGGAGTCCTTCAGAAAACATGAAATCAGAGAAATTCAATTGAGGTCGGCCTATCAGGTTGAATAATTTGGTTTTTTGTTTGATAACATCGGTACCGGCAGCTTCAAGAATTCCATTCATTTCCTCTTGAGTGACGCTATTTTCTTTAAAAAAAGAAATGATCGAATTGATATTTTCTTGTTTAGCAACCACTCGGTCCATACGATCTTGTTTGGCCAGACCCAATTGAAAAGACAGGGGAGTAAGGCGTGCATCGGCATTATCTTGTCGCAATAGGGTTCTAAATTCAGCACGGGAGGTAAACATGCGATAAGGTTCTTCGGTTCCTTTGGTAATCAGATCATCGATTAGTACGCCGATATAGGCTTCAGACCTTTTCAATACGAAGGGGGCTTGATCGGTAATTTTCAAATGTGCATTCATTCCGGCCATTAAGCCTTGGCAAGCGGCCTCTTCATATCCGGTGGTTCCATTGATTTGACCGGCAAAGTATAAATTTTTCAGTCTTTTGGTTTCTAGGGTATGGCTCAGTTGCATAGGTGGGAAGTAGTCATATTCAATGGCATATCCTGGTCTAAACATCTTCACCTTTTCAAATCCTTCTATGGATTTGAGTGCTTCATATTGAATGCTTTCAGACAAGGAGGTAGAAAAACCATTCACATATACTTCAACAGTATGCCACCCTTCAGGTTCCACAAAAATCTGATGGCGGTCTTTATCGGAAAATCTTTTGATTTTATCTTCTATAGAGGGACAATAGCGAGGACCGATCCCTTGAATGCGTCCGTTAAACATTGGGGATTGATCAAAGCCTTTTTCAAGGATGTCGTGGACCTTTTGGTTGGTATAGGTAAGGTAGCAACTTCTTTGTTGGGTTAAAGGTTTGGTATCGGTAAAGGAGAATTTAGAAGGGATATCATCCCCTTTTTGTTCTTCCATTTTGGAATAGTCGAGGGAGCGACCATCAATTCTGGGAGGTGTTCCGGTTTTCATTCGGCCACTTTCAAAGCCCAGCTGCACCAATTGTTCGGTGATTCCTGTGGCTTGTTTTTCTCCTGCGCGACCGCCACCGAATTGTTTTTCTCCAATATGAATCAAACCATTAAGGAAAGTACCATTGGTAAGGATAACTGCTTTTGAATGAATCTCAACCCCCATGGATGTTTTCACCCCACAGACTTGATCACCCTTCAAGAGAATACTTTCTACCATATCCTGCCAAAAATCCACATTGGGGGTTTGTTCCAACATCAGGCGCCATTCTTCTGCAAAGCGCATGCGATCACTTTGAGCCCTTGGGCTCCACATGGCAGGACCCTTGGATCGATTCAGCATCCGAAACTGAATCATGGTTTTATCGGTCACGATACCACTGTATCCACCGAGGGCATCAATTTCTCTTACAATTTGCCCCTTGGCGATTCCCCCCATAGCAGGATTGCAACTCATTTGTGCAATGTTCTGCATGTTCATGGTTATCAATAAAACCGAAGATCCCATATTGGCTGCTGCTGCTGCTGCTTCACAACCTGCATGCCCAGCACCCACCACAATTACATCATATGCTTTTAACATCTTGTATTCTCTTTATTTCTTTTCATATATACTTCATCCAAACACCCTTTTGATGAATGGTTTTACCTCACCATGCCTTCTGAAACTTCACATTAAACCCAGATGTTTCACGTGGAACAAATGGCATTCTTGTTGAATTCTTACCATCAGTAAAATTGATTATGAAAAGAGATGTTTCACGTGGAACATTTTACAAGGTGCTTCCTCTTTTGATCGAATACACCTTATAGGGACACAAATTTACTACAAATATTGGCAGTACGAAAACCCTAATTTGAGGGCTTTCTTTGGAAGAACTGCATCAACAATTCAAGGTAGGTGGAAAACCTTGAACCGAAAACCGTTCTGTCTTTTAATTGTTGTAAGAGGAAGGTTATCAACCTACTCCAGATACCAGGGCTCGTCCGATTAAAAATCACTTGGGTAAGAAGGTTTCCAACAGACCAAACTGGACTGATGATGGAGCGAATATAATGCCAATCATTTACAATCAAAGCTTCCTGCGTATTCTTCAAATCTTTCAATCGATGAATTTCAGCGCGCAATTGTTCTCTATTTTGAATGGTATTCATCTTATGCATCCTTGTCTTTAAGAAGGGTTCTAATGAAAAAATCGGTTAGTTTTTTCTTTAAAAACCGATTTCTTGTGAAATATAATAACATAAATAGTAGCAGATAAAATAAAGAGACTAGTCCAAAACCTACATACAATTTACCAAAGTAATCGGATAAATAAAACCCAAGGCTTATACTGAGAAAGAAAAATAACAAGAGAAGGATCGTAGCAAAAAGAAAAGATGCTACGAAACGACTTAAAATAACAGACACCTTTTCAACACCTGAAAGATATACCAAGCGCACATTTGTATCTATATAATTCTGAAGATCGGCTAGTAAACGCATAAAAAAACCGGAATCTTTATTCTCTTCCATACCCTAAAAATGAAATGATTTAGGTAGTGCTTTCGGCTGAATCACCATCCTTTTTTTCTGTATTCTTCTTGATAAAGTCTTCCAAATCATCGGCTAAAGTTTTGATTTTGCTTCTGGTTTCAGAACCTTTATTTGGTGCCAAAAGCATACCCAAAGCAACACCTACACCCAAACCAGCCAAAACCGACCATAGAATTGTTTTTCCTTTAGAGCTCATTGCAACACATATTTAACTCAATATAAACAAATAATAAAGGAAAGTCAAGTTAAAATTTAGCAGGCTTGATAAAGCCCAACCAAGTGAACAATTTAAATACAGGATATACAGGATCTATTTCCCACCATTTTTTTGCAAAATTAGGACTCAGCGGAAACTTATGGTGGTTGTTTTGAAACAGTTCACCCAACATCAGAAAATCAAATACCAAGGTATTTCTAGACTTATCTTGGTTATCGAAATTTTGGTAACCATATTTATGACCACACCAATTGACAATCGCACCATGTACGGGACCCATTAAAAAATGAATGGGTAACAACAAATACAACCACCAATAGGGAGCAAAATAAACATAGAACAAAATATATAAAAAAGCCCATCCCAATCTGGAAGGAACAGAATCAGCGAACTTATCAAACTTATCCCAATCGGGTAAATTGTTTTCAAATTGTTTCTCAGGTTTTTGTGCTCTTGAATACAATCTATTGTATATCACCCTGGTTTTCACCATCATAGAGACCACATCCTTGAAAAAATGAGGAGAATGTGGATCTTTCTCCGTATCACTATACGCATGGTGCATACGATGCAAAATGGCATAGGCCCTAGGACTTAGATAAGAAGATCCACTGCAGAAATAATTCAAGATGTACATTACCTTTTCACCGGTGGGACTCAAACTATACATCTTATGGGCACCATAGCGATGCAGGAAAAAGGTTTGAAAAAATAAAGATAGGTACCAATGCAGGATAAAGAAGATTATAATAGTAGTCATCGTATTGATTTACAATTAAATATGATAAATAGAGTGTTTAATATACAAAATAAAATTTGGGAGCAAAGATATGGATAAAATATTTGATCCACACAAAAGGGTAAATAACCCAAAAATAGAGGTCATTCATTCGGAAATAAGGCTACAAAAAAGTAATGTATCAAACCCCAAAAAACCTATAACATACAGAATCCTATGTAATTCGTAAAAAAATGTATGCGTATGACAGGTGTTTATTGTACATTTGTCATCTTTCAGAAAAATAGCACTGAAATACACCTTTGAAACGACACATCGCCATTTTAGGATCAACAGGTTCCATAGGAACACAGGCCTTGGAGGTAGTCCGAGAACTTCCCGATTTATTTGAAATCGAAGTTTTAACGGCCAACAAAAATGCAGACCTTCTGATCAAACAAGCATTGGAATTCAAGCCCAATAGTATTGTGATTACAGATGAATCCTTATTTGAAACCGTTTCAGAAGCCTTGCGAAATGAACCGATTAAGGTATTTACCGGAAGTGAGGCCATTTGTCAGGTAGTGGAAATGGAAAGCATTGATATTGTTCTGACCGCTTTGGTAGGATTTTCAGGTTTAAAGCCCACGCTTTCTGCTATACAAGCTGGTAAAAATATCGCTTTGGCAAATAAAGAGACATTGGTTATTGCGGGCGATATCATCACCAAAGCAGCTAGTGAAAAAGGGGTAAATATTTACCCTGTAGATTCTGAACACTCGGCAATCTTTCAATGTTTAACCGGAGAATTTCATAACAAAATAGAAAAAATCTATTTGACCGCTTCTGGTGGACCATTCAGAGGAAAGACAAAAAAAGAATTGGAACACATCAGTGTCACCCAAGCCTTGAAACATCCAAACTGGACGATGGGTGCAAAGGTGACCATTGATTCAGCAAGCTTGATGAATAAGGGACTAGAGGTCATAGAGGCCAAGTGGCTGTTTAACTTACTTCCGGAACAGATAGAGGTTGTTATCCATCCACAATCCATCATCCATTCGATGGTGCAATTCCAAGATGGTTCCATTAAGGCACAATTGGGGATTCCGGATATGAAATTGCCTATTCAATATGCTTTTACCTATCCACAACGCGCACAAAATAGTTTCAAAAGATTCAACGTTGAAGACTATAGCCTATTGAGTTTTGAAAAGCCGGATTTATCTACTTTTAAAAATTTAGCATTGGCCTATCAGGCCTTGAAAAAAGGAGGCAATATGCCCTGCATCTTAAATGCTGCAAATGAAATTGCTGTAGAAAGATTTTTAAAAGGGGAAATAGGATTTAATCAGATGCCTGATTTAATAGAACAATGTATGGAGGAGATTGCCTTCATTGAGCAGGCCAAGCTAGAGGATTATATACAAACAGATACCCATACGCGATTATTGGCAGAGGAACTCATCATCAGAAATTACAAACAAAAATAAACAAGAAGAAATTATATCATTATGACCGGACTTATCATGGCAGCCCAATTGATTTTGGGATTATCAATTTTAGTAAGCTTACACGAATTGGGACATTTTTTGGCAGCCCGAGCCTTTGGTATTAAAGTAGAGAAGTTTTATCTCTTTTTTGATGCATGGGGGGTAAAACTATTTAGTTTCAAAAAAGGAGATACGGAATACGGTATTGGATGGCTACCATTGGGAGGGTATGTAAAGATAGCCGGAATGATTGACGAGTCTATGGACAAAGAACAGATGGCACAAGAGCCACAGTCATGGGAATTTAGATCAAAACCAGCTTGGCAGAGACTGATTGTGATGGTTGGCGGGGTAACGATGAATTTAATTTTGGGAGTAGCCATTTTCAGTTTTTCGTTAAAGTATTTTACAGAGAAGTATTTAACCATATCCGAAGTAAATAAAAATGGAGGCATATATGCCTATGAACTGGGCAGAGAAGCCGGCTTGCAAACGGGGGATAAAATTCTTGCCATCGATGGAGAAACTTTTGAAAGATTTGATGAACTCTTGTCAACCAGAATTCTATTTGGCGCTACCTTACAGATAGAGCGCAACCAACAAGTTATAGACGTTATCATCCCGAAAAATTTCTATAAACAAATCACTAAAAAAGGTAGGGGACACTTTATAGGATCAGAGTTTCCAAACTTTAAGATAGATAGTGTTATCAGCGGACTATCGGCAGCAGAGGCAGGAATTAAAAAAGGAGATTTGATTGTGAAGGCAGGAACAGACACCATTATCCATTGGGGTGATTTGAGGGAAAAGATTGTGGAAAATGCCGGTAAAAAAATAAATTTAGGTATCCTACGTGATGGTGCTTATTTATTTGTAGAGACAGCCGTAGATACGAATGGTACCATTGGAATAGCCAGTGAAAACACTTTGGCATTGGCAGATTATACTTTTTTAAATTCCATACGATATGGCACTTCAGATGCCATGGAAGCATTGACTTCAAATGCAAAAGGATTTGCTAAATTGTTTACCGGTGAAGAGAAGGCCAGTGATAGCCTTCAAGGGCCTATTGGGATTGCTAAAATATATGGAGGCATTTGGGACTGGCGTAGATTTTGGGGAATAACCGGTTTGTTATCCATGGTGTTGGCATTTATGAACATACTACCCATTCCAGCTCTTGATGGAGGCCATGTTATCTTCTTGAGTATAGAAGCCATCACAAGAAAAAAATTCAGTGATAAATTTATGGAAAAGGTTCAAATTGGAGGTATGGTCATTTTACTTGCTATTACAGCATTTTCTATAGGAAATGATGTTTGGAAAAATTTCATAAAATAAAAATAATGTTGCGTAAAATATCTTTCATCCCCATTCTGTTTATGGTATTTGGCCATGTGGCACAGGCACAAATACAAGTGGAAGATAATACTGAGATCGATTTACAAGCGGGAGAATTTAGGGATACGGCGCACCAAACAAGAATATTATTGATTCCTTTTGAAAAATCAATGTATAATTCGGATGCAGACCGAGAAATGATGAGTGCATCGGAAATCAATTATGAACAATTGGTATATAAATTCAGATATGCCCTCATGATTATGCTTAGGAATCGGGTTTCACCGTATTATGAAACCAAAAATCTGATAGAAGATCCGGTAAGAGATTCCGTACATTATTTAGCAAAACTATATCAGTCGATAGGCTATAAAAGCGTTAACTACAATGAAACCAAGATAAAAATAGAAAAGGTTTCCACTAAAAAAATATTGAAGGGACAGCTCTCCATACCACAAAATGACAATGAAAAAATAACCAAGGCTGTGGTGAACATTCCATCCATCCTTGAATTTATAAATAGTGAATTGGGAAGTGATTTATTTGTGTTTATCAGTATGTTTGAGATTAAGAATGATTTATCAGATTATACCGAAGTAGGAACTAATAATTACAAAAGAACATTAAAGATACATTTCAATATCATTAACCTCAACGGCAAGGAAGTAGCGCAGGATATTGCGAAAATTAACTTTCCATCGAAGTTAAATAACATAGATGATATCATCAAAAAAACCTTTCCTGATTTGTGTGATCAGATTTTAATGAAGATACCACAACCCAAAACCATCAAAAAGAAAATATTTAGAACGAAAACAGATGAGTAAAGAATTTAATTTTGACATCAGCCAATTGCTAAAGACTTTGGGAATTGATTCTATCAATAAAGGGGCTTGTACAGGAACCGAATGGATGGATACACAGGGAGAGCTATTATCCTCTTATTCCTCCGCAGATGGAAGCTTAATTGCACAAATCAAACAGGCACAGACAGCTGATTATGAAAAAATTGTTCTGAAAGCTGGAGAGGCTTTTCAGGAATGGAGATTGGTTCCAGCGCCGAAAAGGGGTGAAATCGTTCGACAAATTGGCGATGAGCTCAGAAAATATAAAGAGCCCTTGGGTCAACTGGTTAGTTACGAGATGGGTAAAATTTATCAAGAAGGACTGGGAGAAGTTCAAGAGATGATTGATATCTGTGACTTTGCGGTAGGATTGTCCAGACAGCTTTATGGATTGACGATGCATTCAGAAAGAAGCAATCACCGCATGTATGAGCAGTACCATCCCTTGGGAATAGTGGGTGTAATTACGGCTTTTAATTTTCCTGTGGCGGTATGGGCATGGAATGCCATGCTGGCAATGGTTTGCGGAGATACTGTCATTTGGAAGCCTTCGTCTAAAACCATGTTGTGTTCATTAGCCGTTCACAATATTGTCTCGGGTGTTCTAGAAAAAAACAATTTACCCGAAGGTATATTAAACTTGGTAGCAGCAGGGTCTTCATCAGTAGGTGATGAATTTCTTTCAGATAAAAGAATTCCTTTGATTTCTGCTACAGGATCTACCAGGTTGGGAAAAAGAGTAGCGAAAATTGTGGGAGAGCGCTTGGGAAGAACCTTATTGGAATTGGGTGGAAACAATGCGATTATTGTGAGTCAGCATGCTGATTTGGAATTGGCCTTGCGTGCCACTGTATTTGGAGCGGTGGGTACTTGTGGTCAGAGATGTACCTCCACCAGGAGACTGATTATTCATGAATCCATTTATGATAACTTCTGCAAAAGACTGACAGAAGCCTATTCTCATATTCGTATAGGTCACCCATTGGATACGGATACATTGGTAGGACCTTTGATAGATCAAAATGCGGTAAAAGATTTTCTACATGCCATAGAAGAAGTAAAAAAATCTGGAGGCAACATTTTATGTGGAGGTGAAGTGATGGAAGGACCTGCCTATTCATCGGGATGTTATGTAAAACCTTGCATTGCAGAGGTTCAAAACGAATTTCAAATTGTTCAGGAAGAGACATTCGCTCCCATCTTATATGTGATGAAATACGCGACGATGGAAGAAGCTATTGCCATGCATAACAATGTACCACAGGGCTTGTCATCATCGATATTTTCAACACATATACAAGAAACTGAAATGTTTTTATCAACAGCAGGTTCAGATTGTGGTATTGCCAATGTGAATATAGGAACCTCAGGAGCAGAAATAGGGGGAGCCTTTGGGGGAGAAAAAGAAACCGGAGGAGGAAGAGAATCCGGTTCAGATGCTTGGAAGATTTATATGCGCCGACAAACCAATACCATCAACTATGGTAAAGACCTTCCTTTGGCGCAAGGAATCCAATTTATGTAAAGGTTTGGCTATTTATCGAGTTCAGGAAATCTATTTCTCCAAGCTTCATTAAAAGATAGGGGTGCAAATTCAGGCAATTCACGTTCAGGCCCCCAATTCTTTTTGAAGAGTTTATCAAGAAAGAATTTTTTGATACTGATTTTCCTATTCATTTTTACCCTGCTGAGCATACTTTTTTTCCAGAAAAAAAAGATTAATTTTTCATAACGGCTAACCATTCCGGCACTAACGGCATCTTTTCTAGAATAGAGCAGGAGTTTATGCAGATCAATTTTCACCGGGCAAACATCGGTACACTTACCACATAGGGTAGAAGCATAACTCAGGTGCTTATATTCTTTGAGTCCGTATTTATGAGGCATTAATACAGAACCAATAGGGCCCATTGCTTCAGGCCCATAGGCATGTCCCCCTGAAAATTTATAGACGGGGCATACGTTCAAACAAGCCCCACAGCGAATACATGACAAAGCCTGACGTTGTTCGGCAGACTCCAACACATTTGTACGACCATTGTCCAACAATATGACATACATTTCTTCCGGACCATCTGCTTCAGCGGCTTTTTTGGGACCTGTAAGAATGTGGTTTAAAGAGGTCAAATTCTGATTGGTACCATGAGAAGAAAGCAGGGGAAGAAAAAGATGCAAGTCATTCAGAGAAGGAATCACTTTTTCGATACCGGCCACCACGATATGAATTTTGGGGTATGAAGCCGTTAAAATGGCATTGCCTTCATTTTCGGTAATACAAACAGAACCCGTATCGGCAGCGAGAAAATTGGCCCCGGTAATACCTGCGTTGGCAGACATAAATTTATTTTTCATCACATTGCGCACGAGGGCGACAATGGCTTCAGGATTTTCGGTATTGGCGGAGGGAAAATCTTCCGAAAATATTTCCTTTACTTCTGCAAAGGATTTATGAAGCGCAGGCATAATCATGTGAAAGGCCGGTTCATTAGACCTTTGTTGGATGTAATCCCCTAAATCCGTTTCAACACATTCTACCTTCGCAGAACGGAGGGACTCTTTTAAATTGATTTCATCGGAGGCTACGGATTTTGATTTAACAACCAGATCCACATCAGCTTTTTTCAAGATAGAAATGATGGTAGCCATGGCTTCTTCGGCATTAACAGCCCAGATTACTTTACCGCCAGCTTTGATAAAGTTGGCTTCAAATTCCAAAAGATACTCATCCAATTTGGCATGCGTTTTCCATTTCAAAAGGGAGGCGCGTCTTTTCGCCACATCAACGTTTTCAAATTGATGGGTAGCAGATTCTGAGGAGGTTATTTTATTTCCTAAAACATCCTGAATTCTTTTGTGGC
>CANKSK010000020.1 GCA_947485425.1 Bacteroidota bacterium
AACAACTACATCGGTATTTTTTATATTTCCATTCATATACAAATGATTAAGAATTGAACTTTTTATTTCTGTGGATTTGCGATACCCGCCAAAGCCCCTAATGTTACGGATCTCACGGGCGGTCTGGGATTAATTCTTCCCACTTCGGTGGGTGAAATGTCATACTGGTGACACATATACATGCTTGCCGTTGGAGCGCAATTTCTGCCTTGGCAGGGCCCCATGCCAAGCCGGGTGTACAATTTCACCGCTTGTAAATCTTTTGCTCCTTTATCAACAGCATTTTTCAATGCAGAGAGCGAAACCTCCTCACAACGACAAACCAGGGTGTTATCCTGCATCAAATCCCATATTCCATTTTTTACTGACAAGGTAGAAATCAATACCTCCCTATAATCTTGGAGATTTTTCAATTCTTCTAAAGGATGCGACATGCGAGCCGCTGATAAATCAGAATCAATGAGGCCCAAATTTTCTAGGGCTTTTATTCCAGCTATTTTCCCTTCCCATTCGGCGATGTACATGCCTCCGATATCGGCACAATCACCAACCGCCAAAATACCGGGCACAGTGGTCTGCATAAATGAATCACGAACCACACACCAACCCAATCCATCTCTGTAAACCTGCTGACAATTGGCTAAGATGCTGAAGGCATTATCCGGAATATAGCCAAATCCCAAAACCACCAAATCCGCATCATCAAAAATGGCTTTTTCTTTTATGGGTTTCCAGCTTATCGGGTCCACGGGACCATACAGAATACCGGTAACTTCCACCTGCCCCTGTGCCTCGAAAATGCTATGATTCAAAAGTAAAGGAATACCATTTTGGTGTAATTCATTTAGATCTTCAGCAATACTTTGGGCAAAGGCAAAGGCCTTGTTTTTTTCCAAAAATTGAGGTGAATACATTTCGGGATTTCCTGCATCCAGCACCGCAATTACCTCTACTCCCGTTTCATGAATGCGGTTGGCCACATTGATAAGCATAGGCCCAGTGCCAGAAACAATGGCTCTGAAACCGGGGCGAACCTGCATGGTGTTGATAAAGGTTTTGATACCACCAGCATTTACCACGCCCGGTAGAGTCCAGCCGGGAAAAGGCATAGGCCTTTCAAATGCACCATTGGCAATAATGATTTGTTTGGGGTATACAATTTCGGAACGCCCATCCACTGTATATAACACTTCTTTATTGTTCCATATGCCCAAAACAGTAGCAGATTCAATAACTTGAATATATTGGGAATATTTTGCCAATTCCTCAAAAAGTTGGTTGGCACGTATTTTTTCGCGTCCGGGATTGTGGTCTTTTTTTGAAATTTTTAAATTTCTGCGATAAACAGGCCCACCAATCGTTAAGGCGTCTTCCAAAAGGGTAACCTTCTCCCCTGCTTTGGCAATTTCTATTGCAGCCGACATACCGGCAGGTCCGGCACCAATTACCAGAAAATTAATTACAGATTCCATATACCATCACCATTTTGAGTTTTTACAATCATCCCATCCTTCACCAATGTCTGACAACTCCTTACATTTGGAATATCATTGATGGTCATGACGCATTCATAACAGACCCCAATACCGCAGTATAGGCTTCTTTTTTCGCTTAAATTAGCAGAAATCCGCAAGTCACGCTTTCCGGTGGCAAAAAGGGCTGCTGCCACCGTTTCTCCATCGTAGGCAGGGATTTCTTTGCCATCAAAAAAAAATTGAAGGGGTTTCCCTCGCTCTATATTATCGTATAGGCGAGAATCATCCATTGGCGGAATGGATTTATTTTGATTTAAATCATTCATCAAGATTATACTTTTAGAAGAATTGTGAAGATGTTTTGGGGAAGTGGGAAAACTTCCCCAAGCAACAAAAATATATTGAAAAAGAGGTTTTGGGTTCAAAAAAGAATTTTTCAGACAAAAAATGTGACAAACTTCATTTTTTCGGGGATAAAATGCAATTTATATACACAAATGGAGAGATAAAGCACAAAGGATTATTTCTTATACCCATAGAAGGTACAGACCAAATCCATTTGATTTCAGATTAAATAATTAAGTTTGCAGTTGGAAATGCGCAGGCAAACATTATTAGATACTACAGATCAATCCATAAAAACGGTTTAATGCATACATCACTTTAAACGATACGTCAAAAGTCAATAGAATCAGTACCAAAACCACAATGATGAAACCGAAAGGTATTTTAACCATCCTAATTGCCATTGTAATCATAGGGGCTATTATATATTTGAAGCCTACCAGCCAATTCCCGGGAGATCAAAAGCCCAAAGGAGATCCCAGTAAGATGCCGGCATTGCCCGTAACGGCATATGTATGCAAAGCAGAAACGCTAAGTCAAACCATTGAAAGCAGTGGATCTTTGCTTGCGTTTCAAGAAGTGGATATCGTTAGTGAAGTTTCGGGTAAAGTGGTACGCATTCCATTTGGCGAAGGTAGTTTTGTGGCGAAAAATGATTTGTTGGTGAAGATTTATGATACAGATCTACAGATTCAATTGCAAAAATTGAAGATACAAAAGGAGTTGATAGAGAAAAATGAAATCAGGCAAAAACAGCTGTTGCATATCAATGCAATCAGTCAGCAGGAATATGATGACATCAAAAATCAACTCAATACGATAGATACAGATATTGAGGCCCTCAAGAATAAGATTGAGAAAACGGAAATCAGAGCACCTTTCAGTGGGGTTATGGGATTAAAAGATATTAATGAAGGGAGCTATGTAATTCCCAGCATGAGCATCTCAAGACTTCAGGCCATTGACCAGTTAAAAATCGATTTTTCAATTCCAGAAAAATACAAATCACAAATATCAAATGGCATGCAAGTTGACTTTTTTCAAGAAGGTGTCAAAGATACACGAAGTGGAGTTGTTTATGCCATAGATCCAATGATAGATGCTACTACCCGAACGATTCATTTACGGGCTAAATTTACAAATACACAAACACGATTTTTTCCCGGTTCTTTTGTAAAAATCAGATTAAAACTGCAAGAAATTCCTGATGCCATTATGATTCCTACAGAGGCTGTGGTTCCGCAATTGAAAGGGCAGAAAGTATTTTTAATCAAGCAAGGGAAAGCGGTTCCTCAAAATGTGGAGTTAGGCATCAGATCCGATGCCAGAGTTCAGATTAGCAAAGGTTTACAAGCATCTGATACCATCGTTACTTTAGGTGTTATGCAGGTAAAACCCAAGGCTTCGGTAAAAATCATACAGATTAACAAATAAGATTTAGCTTTCATCGCAATATTTCAAGAGCAGCATGAGTATTTCCTCCATCAGTATCAAGCGACCGGTAATGACCATTGTGGTTTCCATTATCATTGTACTGTTTGGTTTTATTGGATATTCAAATTTGGGTGTTCGGGAATTTCCTTCGATAGATCCACCGGTGATAACGGTAAATACGAGTTATTCAGGGGCGAATTCAGATGTGATAGAATCGCAGATAACAGAGCCATTGGAGCAGTCATTGAATGGCATTGCGGGTATACGTTCCATAACCTCAGCGAGTAACCAAGGAACGAGTTCTATCACGGTAGAATTTAATTTGGATGCCGATTTAGAATCTGCCGCCAATGATGTTAGAGACCGGGTTTCCAGGACTTTAAAACAATTACCGGCAGATATTACTGCCCCTCCTACGGTTACGAAATCAGATGCCAATTCAGATGCCATTATTGCACTCACGATACAAAGCGATACCAAAAACCAATTACAAATCAGCTATTATGCTGCGAATGTATTGCAGGAAAAACTTCAGACCATACCAGGGGTAAGCAATATTCAAATTTGGGGAGAAAAAAAGTATGCGATGCGTCTTTGGATGGATCCTAACAAATTGGCTTCCTATGGATTAACCCCTTTGGACGTAAGTGCCGCTTTAAATAGAGAAAACATAGAATTACCAGCAGGAAAAATTGCAGGAAATACCACAGAACTAACGATTAGAACCAATGGAAAGCTAAGGTCAGAAGAGGAATTTAACCGAATGATTATCCTTGAAAAGGATGAAAAAATTGTTCGCTTAGAAGATATCGGAATTGCAAAATTGGGTGCTGAAAATGAGGAAACCATTTTAAAACAAACCGGGGTTCCTATGATTGGCTTGGGATTGGTACCACAACCTGGCGCAAATTATCTGGATATCGCGAAAGAATTTTATAAAAGATATGCGCAACTCAAAAAAGATCTGCCGGCGGAATATCATATGGATATTGCCTTGGATAATACCAGTTTTGTAAAAAAATCAATTAAAGAGGTTGAAGAAACTTTATTCATCGCTTTTCTTCTGGTGGTACTTGTTATTTATTTATTTTTTAGAGATTGGCTGATTGCCTTTCGGCCGTTGATAGATATCCCTATTTCATTGATAGGTACTTTTTTTATCATGTACTTGGCAGGATTTTCAATCAATGTATTAACCTTGCTGGCTATCGTTTTAGCCACAGGTTTGGTGGTTGATGATGGAATCGTGGTGACCGAAAACATCTATAAAAAAATAGAGAAAGGCATGTCGCCATTGGAAGCGGCATTGAAGGGTTCATCAGAAATTTATTTTGCGGTCATATCCACCTCATTAACCCTAGCGATAGTCTTTCTTCCGGTTATTTTCCTACAAGGTTTTACAGGACGATTGTTCAGGGAGTTTGGCGTTGTAATGGCCAGTGCGGTTCTCATATCTGCCTTTGTTTCCCTGACTTTGACGCCTGTATTGAATGTGATGCTTTCGAGAAAAAAACCAAAGCATTCCAAATTTTACACCCAGACAGAACCCTTTTTTGAAGGGATGACAAATGCCTACAAAAATTCTCTACAAACCTTTATGAAAAGGCGTTGGGTGGCATTTATCATTGTAGCAAGCTGCATTTATATTATTTTCGGTTTGGGTTCCAAATTACAAAAGGAGCTTGCCCCACTAGATGATAGAAATTTTCTTCGATTGGTGATTTCAGCACCTGAGGGTTCATCATTTGAATATACAGACCAATTTATTGATCAATTGACACAATTTTTCTCTGATTCTATTCCTGAAAAGCAGGTGATATTGAGTGTGGTGGCCCCCGGATTTTCAGGATCAGGGGCTGTAAACACAGGATTTGCAAGAATTGTACTCAAAGATCCTGGGCAGCGAAAAAAATCACAGCAAGATATTGCAGATTATGTAAATGCCAAGTCTAAAAAATTTCCGGGAGCAAAAGTATTTGCGATACAAGAACAGACCATAGCTGTGGGCGGAGGAAGAATGGGCTTGCCATTGCAATATGTTTTGCAAGCTTCAAGTTTTGAAAAACTGCAGGAGTACCTACCCAAATTTTTAGAAGAAGCGAACAAGAATCCAACCTTTCAAGTAGTTGATGTAAATTTAAAATTCAATAAGCCTGAATTAAAAATAGAAATTGACCGAGAGCGCGCAAGGTCCTTGGGGGTTTCTGCTTCTGCCTTGGCACAAACTTTACAAATGGCATATAGTGGGCAGCGTTTCGGCTATTTCTTTATGAACAACAAACAATTTCCGGTGATGGGACAAGTGCAAAGAGAAAATCGGGATGCCCCTATTGATTTGCAGACTTTGTATGTAAAAAACAATGATGGCAAATTGATACAACTGGACAATATCATTCGAATTAAAGAGCAAAGCAACCCACCACAATTGTATCATTTCAACCGATACAAATCGGCTACCATATCAGCAGGCCTTGCCAATGGAAAAACCATTGGTGATGGAATCAAAGCGATGGATGCCATTTCAAAAAAGGTATTGGATTCAAGCTTTAGCACAGATTTAACAGGTCCATCAAGAGATTATTCAGAAAGCTCTTCAAATATTTTATTTGCTTTTTTATTGGCATTGCTTTTAATCTATCTGATATTATCGGCGCAATTTGAAAGTTTTATCGATTCAATCGTCATTATGATTACTGTTCCTTTGGCGATTGCGGGAGCGATTTTATCCTTATGGTATTTCAATCAAACCTTAAATATTTTTAGTGAAATTGGCATCATCATGTTAATAGGTTTGGTTACAAAAAACGGAATCTTAATTGTGGAATTTGCCAACAGAAAAAAGGCTGAGGGAATGATGCTCAGAGAAGCGGTTATAGAAGCAGCCACGGCACGACTCAGGCCCATATTGATGACAACGATGGCTACAGCCTTAGGTGCATTGCCAATCGCATTATCATTGGGTGCAGGCGCAAAAAGCAGAATATCCATGGGAATTGTCATTATTGCGGGGCTTTTATTTTCGCTCGTCCTTACCTTGTATGTCATTCCCGCGATGTATAGCTATTTATCCAAAAACCCAAAAAGATTGATAAAAGAAAATGCCATTGACAATCCCATTCAATCTGAATAGAAGGATATTTATTTCTACCATGTATACAAACAACCACAAAATATATTTAAAAAAATCGAATGGTGTATTTTTGACACTGATGGTTCTGATGGATTTAATCGGGCTTTCTTCTTTTGCACAAAACAAACTATCGCCCGATCAAGCCATAGCTGAAGGATTGAAAAACAATTATTCAATTCGAATATCAGCAGCCAATGCAGAAATTGCCTCGACCAATGTATCACCTGGCCAAGCAGGATTTCTTCCCCAAATCAATTTGAATCTTGCAGAAGGAAATTCCCTTAACAACACCAAACAAAATCTATCGAGTGGATTTATTGTTGATAAAAAAAATGTTGGCTCAAACAATATCAACAGTGGTATTTCACTCAACTGGACCTTATTTGATGGCATGAAAATGTTTGCGAGTTACGAAAAGCTTAAAGAATTGGAAAAGCTTGAGCAACTGAAATTAAAGGCAGAAATAGAATCCTCTATTTACGCTATTTTGCTGAATTATTATGAAACAGTGAAGAGCAAACAAATGCTAAAGGTGTTGGAATCCAGTTTAAAAATTTCGATGGAAAGAATTCAAATCGAAGAAACAAAATTTGCTTCGGGTTCTTCTTCTAAGATTGATTTGTTGCAAGCCAAATTGGATGCCAATGAAAATCGATCACAAGTTTTTAAGGTACATAATCAATTGGAGAGCCAAAAGATAAAGTTAAACCAACTTTTAGGCCGTGGCAGTGAAATTCAGTTTGATGTTATCGATAGTATTGTGCCCTATGATTCTATCATCTCATTGGAATCAATCAAATCCACATATGAGCAGAACAATAAAAGCATCTTGATTGCAGACAAAAACACAAGAATAAGCCATCTGAGTTTGCAGGAGATTAAAGCTGACAGATATCCGCGAATTGGGTTTAATGCCAATTACAATTTCAGCAGAACCGAAAACCAAGCTGGATTTATCCTTTTAAATCAAAATTTAGGATTTAACAGTGGATTTACCTTGAGTTTCAACCTATTTGATGGATACAAGCTCAATAGAACGATACAATCCTCTCATTTGCGAATTAAAGCCAGTATGCTAGCCACAGAAATGAGTAAATCCATGGTGGAAACTGAAATATTGACGGCATTTAAGGCTTTAGAAACCCAAAAAGCACTTTTCAATTTAGAAAAAGACAATTTCTCCATGGCATTAGAAAATGTAAGGGCCTCGATGGAGCGTTACAAAGTAGGAAACATCAGTGCATTTCAGCTAAAAGATGCCCAAAGGACATATGAAGGGGCATATAGCAGGTATATAAATGCTTCTTTTGATGTAAAAGAGGCCGAATTGAGCTTGTTAAAGGCAGGCGGAAAAATTATTCAATAATTTTAAAAAAACGCTCTTTTTAGGCTTATACGCGTGAAAAAGAGTATCTTTTATCCTAAAAAATGGTTATTTTCAATATATTTGCCTAAAATTTAAACATTGTTTAATCCCGAATATACAGATCTCATTACGCTCAAAAGCCGTGCATATAATTTGCGTTGGGCAGAAACCCCTGAAGGCGTTATTCCCCTTACGGCAGCTGATCCTGACTTTCCATGTGCGCCAGAAATTTCCGAGGCAATCAGTCAATATACCAGCAAACGATATTTTAACTATGCCCCACCCGAGGGCCTTCCATTATTTAGAGAAAGCATGTCGGAATTTATGTTCCGCAAAAGGTCGGTTTCTATTTCACCGGAAAAAATATTGGCTGTTGACAGTGCGGCTTTTGGCATTTATTTGATCTGCCAGAGTTTTCTTCAAAAGGGCGATGAGGCGCTTATTTTTGATCCTGTTGATTTTCTTTTCCGCTACTCGGTAGAAGCGGCCGGAGCAAAAGCGGTTTCCTATGCCATTGCTGCTGGTGTTGTTGACGAAACATTTTCGGAGATGGAATTGCTCATAACCCCATCTACAAAGATGATTTGTCTTTGTAATCCCTTGAATCCGACAGGAAAAGTTTTCACAAAGGAAGAACTAGAAAAACTTCTTGCCCTTGCTGAAAAGTACAATTTACTGATTCTTTCTGATGAAATATGGAGTGATATTGTATTTCACCCCCATACCTTTACAAGCATCGCAAGTTTGAATGCATCCGCTAAAAACAGGACCATAACGGTTACTGGGTTCAGCAAATCCTATGGACTGGCGGGCCTCAGAATTGGAGCGGTGATGGCAGAAAATCCTGAGATCTATGAACGGATTGTGGAAACCTCACGACATCGCTCGACAGTTCATGGAGCCAATGTAATTGGTCAAGTGGCAGCAGCAACGGCCATGAATGCATGCGAAAATTGGTTGTCAGGATTTATTGAACATTTGCACCATATGCGAAGTTTTTGTGTGGAATCATTCAACCAAATTCCTCAATTTTCATGCATCGCTCCTGAAGGCTGTTATGTGGCATTTGCTGATATTAGAAACACGGGCATGACCTCATCTGAAATGCATGCGCATTTGCTAACCCATGCAAAGGTGGCGGTTGTTCCCGGACTGGCAAAATGGTTTGGACCAGGAGCAGAAGGATATATTCGAATCAGTTTTGCTACCTCATCTGCCATATTGCAAGAGGCTTTCGAAAGAATGAAATCATCATTGACATAATCAAATACATTTCTACCCTTAAAAATTACGGATGAAAATAGTTATCATAGGAAGTGGCATAGCAGGATTAGCGCTGAGTGCGATGTTGAAGAAAAAGGGATATGAGGTTGTGGTCAATGAAAGGGCAGATTTTTTTCATCCTGTAGGGCATGGATTTATGATTCATGGGGAAGGATTGGCCATTATTGAGAGCTTGGGAAAACCATTAGACAAAAGACCTATACCCGGAAAGCCTATTGATACCTTTATATTGAAAAACCTTAATAATGAAGAGATTAAACACATGAAAATGGAGGCTTGGCAATGCGCAAAAAGAAACGATATTGTCAAGTATTTATATTATCTCAATGAAAAATCTATCGTAAATTTTAATCGTAAATTTTCTCATTTTTTATATGATGACACCAAGGCCATTGCTGCGGTATTTGAAAATGGAGATATTGAATATGGAGATTTATTTGTGGGAGCCGATGGTGCCAATTCAACAGTAAGAGAAGAGATTTTCGGAAAAACGGATTACACTTCAGTAGAAATTAAAGAAATTTTGGGATTTGCAAGTATCCCTGCCTTGGTAGCAGAAAATGAAGGTGTATTTACAAAATTCCAGAGTTATGAACAAGGTATTTCTTTTGGATATATTCCACTTTCAGAAAATGATTTTATTTGGTTTTTACAATTTGATGTCAATTTAATCAAAGATATTTTCCCTGAGCACCGAAATCCTGAGCTATTAAAAGCGTTTGCCTACCAGATACTAGAGGACTTCCCTCCTATTGTTAAAGAGATATTGGATAGCACGGATTTTGCCAGTTCGCATATTTGGAATACAAGAGATTTCAATCCTTTACCCAAATTTCACTCCAAAAATATTGTCTTGGTTGGAGATGCAGCCCATTTGGCTTTACCCTTTACCAGTGCAGGAACCACCAATGCCTTGCAAGATGTGAAACAATTGATTAAAAGTCTTGAAAAGGAAGAAAATATGGAAGCAGCTTTTACTTCCTATTATAATAGTCGAATTGATATCGTTTCTGAACATCTTGAATTGGGCAGAGGATTGAAATATTCCTTTTTAAACCCCGAGACGGTATCAGAAAATA
>CANKSK010000021.1 GCA_947485425.1 Bacteroidota bacterium
CATCTCGGTGAGCAGCTGATTTAAGGTGCTCTCTCTTTCGTCATTGGCACCGGTATAAAAGGTATTTTTTCCTCTTGATCTGCCAACGGCATCAATCTCATCAATGAAGATGATGCTTGGCGATTTTTCTTTTGCTTTGCTGAACAAATCGCGGACGCGAGAAGCCCCCACGCCGACAAACATTTCTACAAAGGCAGAACCGGATACAGAAAAAAATGGCACCTGTGCCTCTCCTGCCACGGCTTTTGCGAGAAGCGTTTTTCCGGTACCGGGAGGCCCTACAATGATGACCCCTTTGGGAATCTGCGCCCCCAGTCGGGTATAGGCCTGTGGATCTTTCAAAAAATCAACAATCTCTTTGATCTCTACCTTGGCTTCATCCAAGCCGGCCACATCATTAAAGGTGATCTGGCTGGTATCCTCCTTTTTAAACAAGGTAGCGGTAGACTTGCCGAAATTAAATACTGAATGATCTCCGTTGGCACGCATACTCCGCGAAGCATATTGCCAGAAAAATACCAACAATACAATGGGTATCATCCAAGGTAATATGTCGTTGATGAAGTGTGTCCTTTTGACATATACCACACTCATTTTTTCATTTTCCAAAAAATCTTTTTGTGCCGCTTCCAACTTATTTTCAAAGGATTCTACTGAACCGATGGTAAAGGTATAATGCGGTCCAGGATGGATACCTTTGCCGATAAAGTTTTTAAAGACATTGCTAAATGCGGTATCTGTGCTGAAACTTTTTTTGATAAACACTTCCGCCAATTCATGGTTGACGATCTGTATTTTTTCAACGGCATGTCTTTTCAACATGTTGTTTGCAAAATTCTGCCAGGTAATTTCTTTTACAGAAGGTATGGACTGATACAAAAATAAAAACAAGATGATAAAAACCATATACCACCAATAGGGAGAAATGTGGAAAGATTTTTTGGGCACTTCAGGAGAAGGCACTTTTTTCTGTTTATTTTTTTTCATCATGGATTCTGCCCTTCCCCCCTTCTGCGAGGGCTCGTTTATGGAGCGGGCGGATTAGATTTTTTCGATTAAAAGCCGGCGTTTTTGAAACACAAAATCTTCGATGGCATTCCATGAAGCGGTATTGAGAATATCTTCTTTTTTACATCCTGCTCTTCTAGCCATATATACACCCTGCTGCATATAGGCAAAATGCTGCGGCTGATGGCTATCGGTGCTGATGGTTAGCTTGACACCTGCATGGATGGCTTGGCGTGCCCATTCATCATTCAAATCCATCCTATCGGGCTGGGCATTGATTTCCATGGCCGTTCCGGTTTGTGCCGCTACTTGAAAAACTTTTTTCCAATCGACAGGATAGGCCTCTCTTTTTCCGATGAGGCGGCCGCTTGGATGACCGATGCAACAGACAAATTCATTTTTACATGCGGCAATTATTCGTTGCGTATTGTCATGCTTAAAATCTGAATGAATGGAGGCACACACCCAATCAAATCGCGAAAGCAAATCATCGGGTAAGTCGAGTGTACCATCAGAAAGAATATCAACCTCTACCCCTGATTTGACGAAACTTTTCCCCAATTTTTTGTTGACAGATTTTATTTCTTCGAATTGTTTTTCAAAATCTTTGACATCCATGCCTCCTGCGATGCGCTGGGAAACAGAATGGTCGGTTATGACAATGTATTCATACGTATAATTTTTCAATACATACGTAGCGATCTCTTCGATGCTCATGGTCCCATCGCTCCCGCTGCTATGCATTTGCATATCGCCTTTGATATCTTTCCAATCGATTAATCGTGGGATGGCATATTGAGAGGCCAGCTCCCATTCGTTTTTATTTTCGCGCAGCTCAGGAGGTATCCACTGATAGCCCATCAGGGTATACATTTCTGTTTCGGTGCTACCGGCTAGTTTCTGATGGTCTTTGACATCAAAAATTCCGTATTCATTGATTTTCCATCCCCTTTCTTTGGCAAGGGTTCGCAGCTGCACATTGTGCTCTTTGGATCCTGTTGAATAGATCCAAGCGGCTCCCCATTCTGATTCATCAACAAGTCGTAAATCCACTTGTCGGTTCAGATCTTGCACCAGAATGCTGGCCTTGGTTTCGCCTTTCATGAGCACGGTTTCTTTCTCATCGAGTCCGGTGAAAGCAGCCATAATTTTTTTGCGGTCTTTGGGAAGGCAGGCGATAAGGATATCGATATCCCCGATGGTCTCCTTGCCTCTTCGGATGCTTCCTGCTAGCGCTATCTGACGCACTTCGCGCAAGCTTTTCAGCTCTGCCAGGATGCGCTCGCCGATGGACATGGCATCAAACAAAGAGATGCGGTCTTTGGCGACTTTAAAAAGTTTTAGGCCACGCAGCATATTCTCTACTTTTTTCTCTCCAAAGCCTTTGAGCAGGTCTACCTTCCCCAGCTCAATGGCCTGCACCAAATCGGTTTGGGTCTGGATGCCGAGTTCCTGATGCAGCTGCCGAAGCGATTGCGGACCAAAGCCCGAAACATGCATCAACTCCAAGAGTTCATAAGGAACTTCCTTCCTTAAATCGGTATGTCGTTTGATTTTTCCGGTGCGGATATATTCATCGATATCCTCTGAAATACTGTCACCCACACCGGGAATATCCTCCAAAAGATGCGATTTCAAATATGAGCGCACGTCTTCCGTCAAGCCCTCAACTCCTTTTGCCGCCTTGCCATAAGCCAAGGCACGAAAACGATTTCCTCCACCCAGGTAACGATACATTGCGGATATTTCATACAACTTGCGCGATAATGCGCGATTCAATTCAAACATATGCCTACATTTTTCCATAAATAAACGACTTACCGTCGCCTTTATGAATGATGAAAAGCAGTCAAATGTTTGTTATATATCACAAGGTATGCTTACACCGTTTTTTAGCTGCGTATGTTCAGAAAAAAATTTAATTCAAGGCGTTCAAGAGCTGCGACAAATCGGCAAATGCCTTCTCCAATTCTTCTAGATGAATTTGTTGGCTATCATCATCCATGAAAAAATAAAATCAAACCACAGTATATCATCAAACACTATTGCTATGACCATAAAATCACATAAAACTTTTTAAACATTATTTTTTGTTAAGGCTTTGTATTTAGGCATTTCAAACTATTTTTGTGAGGGTAAGATGCAAAGAAAAATACATCCTATAAAAAAACAAACCCAAGCATCATGAACCGAAAATCCTTCCTTCAATCCCTGGGCCTACTTACCTTAACCACAACAAGCATGAAAGTAAATGCACTGCATACGCTCAGTCAATCGCTCAGGCCAACGGCCCGCATGCCGGTATTGTTTTTCGGACATGGCAGCCCGATGAATGCCTTGGAGAACAATGTGTTCACCCAAAAGTGGAATGACATAGGCGCCCAGATACCCAAGCCGCAAGCGGTGTTGTGCATTTCTGCACATTGGGAAACCAAGGGTACTTTTGTAACGGCCATGCCCAACCCCAAGACGATACATGATTTTGGCGGGTTTCCGGAAGCTTTGTTTCAGGTGCAATATCCAGCCCCGGGCAATCCGGCATTGGCATCAGAGGTCAAGCATCTCATCAAAAAAACGGAGGTAGGTCTCAATGAAGATTGGGGCCTTGACCATGGCACCTGGAGTGTGGTAAAACATTTGTATCCACAAGCCGATATTCCTGTTTTGCAAATGAGTCTTGATTACTCACAAGCACCCGCCTATCACTATGCATTGGCCAAAGAGCTGGCGGAGCTTCGCGACAAAGGCGTGCTCATCATGGGCAGTGGAAACATCGTGCACAACCTGCGGTTGATAGCCTGGGATCAAATGCATACGCCCGGATATGGATTTGATTGGGCTTTGGAAGCCAATGAGAAGATGAAAAAAATGATGCTTGCAGGAGATCACACCGCATTGATTAACTACAAAACCTTGGGAAAGGCCTTTGAGCTCGCGATCCCATCACCGGATCACTATCTGCCCTTGCTTTATATCCTCGCTCTGCAAAAAGCAAACGAAAAAATATCCATTTTCAATGATCAAGCAATGATGGGCTCCCTAACCATGACCTCCTTGCAAATAGGAGATTAAACAAAGATATTAAAAACTTCCCAACAAGAAAAAGCCTCTACTTATCGCTAAGCATAAAAGAAGTTCCTTTGCTATTTCCCATAATGATCACCTTGGCATTGGGTGAAGTAGCAATTTCTTTATTGGCTTTAATCATTTCATATTGCAATTGTTTATCGCTTAAACCAGTGCTTAAGATCTTCTGATAATCGGCAATCCCTTGCGCTTCTACCCTTTTGCGTTCAGCTTCTTGTTTTTCTTTTTGCAAGACAAATTCCATTTTTTGTGCATCCTGTTCGGCATTGATTTTGGATTCGATAGAAGATTTTACCGATACAGGAAGGGTAATGTTGCGCACGAGCAGTTGTTCTAAAAACAATCCCCTTTCTTTAAAATCTTTTTCGATGCTTTTAAAAATTTTCGCTTGAAATTCATCTCTTTTCACAGAGTACAAAGAAACCGCATCATAATACACGGCATTGTCCCTGATTTTCGTTCTGGTGATGGGCCTCACGATGGTGTTTTTATAGTCTATACCTATTTCTTTCAAGATACGAGGCGCTTCAGAGGGTACCACCCGAAATAAAACCGTGAGATCGATTACTACTTCAAGACCATCTGCGGTAAGCACGCGTATGGCATCATCACCGGCCTTATCTCCTTCATCATGCACACTAGACATGGTGTAATTTTGTGTTTTGATGTCAAACGTTTTTACCTCAATGAGGGGGTTAACGATATTTAAACCGCTTTCCAGCACCCGGGGATTCACCTTTCCAAACAAACTTTGAACGCCGAGTTCTCCGGCATCTATTTGCTTGATGCTTAAAAATCCCAAACCCACAACGATCACCAAAATACCGGCTATATTGATTAAAGAGATATAAGGAACGATTTGATATTGGGTTCTTGCATAAAACCTAGCAAACAAAAGAATGATGATACCGATAGCGATGTATAACATGAGTATTTTTTTTAAAAAATGATTAAAGGACAATATTAACTAAAATTTCCTATTGCAAGTATTTTAACCTGATATAATGAACATTTTAACCCAATCACGGCAATCAAATATAAGTCGAAAAAGAATCTTCTAAAAATAATTATCAAGAAGATGCAACCCTTTTGCTGAAAATCTCATCTATGTAGTATATTGCCACCTTTTGTGAATTGCTTTTTAATTTGACATTCAATGATACTCTTAAACGCCATCGTACATTCCTTATCAGGAAACAAAAACAGTCCTATCAGCCAGGAAGAAAAAGAAATTTTAGAAAAAACAAAGTCCTATCTAAAGGAAAAATGGAACATGATACGCATTGTGACCATATTGTATTTCCGTAATCTTTTTTAAGGATTGTTGCAATGCCTTGCCGAAAGGCAAAGCTTTCTTTTTTTGTATTTCGAAGTCCTGATTTTTGCATTGGAAGAATTTGAAATCGCTAAGATCTCACTTTTTAGGAGAAAAATTGGCTTTTCAGACCCTTTATGTAAAGATTTCACTACATTATACAAAAGTATGGCTTGGTTTCCAAACCCCTAATGTAAACATTTCACTACATTATGGTGCATTCGTGTGGGTAAGAAAAAAGTGTTTAGGGCCCTGTTGACACGAACCGCATAAAGGCTACAGGAAAAAACTTACACAGAGACATGTAGAGAAGTGCAAGGAGAAAAGTGTAGAGCAAAGGCAAGTGCATTTGCAATAGGCTTTAAAAGATAGCAAGCGAAAAAAAACAACACAATATCCTATTGAATATTTTTCATATATTTGAATAGTGTAATCATTGACTATATCGTGGACAATGACAAAGAAAAATATCAAATGCATAAATACAAATAAAACAAAGCATGAAGAAGTTCCTTATAACCTTATCCATTTTGTTGTCCTGGTTTTATAAAGGCACTTTGGCACAAAACATTTCATGTGCAGACTTTTCCATTGTTGCCATAAACCCTAGTCCTGGTGTTCCTGGAGAATATATGATAAGCATTCTATTTGCGGCTTCAAGCAATTCATTTGTCAACTATCCTTATGTGTCTGCATTGTTAGATAGCCATGGAGATACCCTTGCAAAGGGCCAATTAAATTATTTTGGACAGATTGGCGGTACGACACAGGATTATCCGGTATCACTAACTGCTGGCATGATCGGGGCCACATTCACTCCCATTTTTATTCAGAATAACGACACCTGCTTGCTGAGTTTTCCTTCCGCTTCAGCCATAGCAGATGTTAAGACTAAAAAAGGATTTATTTCAATAGGGCCCAACCCCATTTCAAATCACATCAACATAGATGTAGATGATGATTTTATGGGCGAAGGATATCAAGTAACCAATACCATGGGCCAGGTGGTAATGAATGGAAAAATCTATTCAAAAAGCACAAAAATAGAATTGGGTCAAGTACCTAGGGGCATGTATCTGTTCAGTATTGGTGGAGACAAGAGAAATACTTTCAAAATAGTAAAGGAATAAGCTCTTCAAAACCATCAGCAGGCTTGTATTTATCCGATTTGTATTGCACATAAGACGCTGCGATGCTTTTCATTTTTTTATCCAACTCTTGAATTCATCCTTAGATGCATCCATATTTGTAGCGTTGAACTTTCAAATAAAAACAGAGGTGATTCAAAAAAATGGACTACTGAAAAATGGATTTTTAAAATAGATTATTTTTCGAAAAGGTGCATGTTCATTTGCGCATAGCGTTTCCTAAGTAATAGCTTTGACAGCAAGCACTGATGCGCTGACAAAAAGGAAACAAACAGGAAAAAAATACATCGATGGGCTATTTTAAAATAGAGCACAAATTTAAATTACATTTGTATTTATTTTCATGTATGTAAAAGGATGTAAAGGATGGCAAACTACTTAATCATTGGTGCTTCTTCGGGAATTGGAAAAAAACTTGCCGAAAACTTATCTGAATTAGGTCATCAGGTATTTGGAACGTATTACCAAAACCAAGGCAATGAGGATCATAAAGGGATAGCGCTTCACCCCTTAAATGTTTTAGAGGAAACCATTTCGCTTGACTTTTTACCGGAAACTTTGTCAGGCTTGATTTATTGTCCTGGAAGCATTCAGCTTCGGCCCTTTGAAAGAATCAAACCACTTGATTTTATTAATGACTACAACCTTCAGGTGGTAGGGGCGATTAAAGTAATTCAAGCCGTAGCATCTAGATTAAAAACCGCAGAGAATGCCTCCATCATTTTATTCTCGAGTGTTGCCGTACAAATGGGATTACCCTTTCATTCTCAAATATCCGCATCAAAAGGAGCTATCGAAGGATTGGTAAAAGCCTTGGCTGCTGAGTATGCACCAACAATCAGGGTAAATGGCATTGCACCTTCACTCACAGATACACCTTTGGCGATAAGCTTACTCAATACAGAACAAAAAAGAGAAGTTAACGCACAAAGGCATCCCTTAAAAAGAATAGGAACAACTGATGATATTGCCAATATGGCTGAATTTTTACTTTCCTCAAAAGCAAGCTGGATGACCGGACAAATTATCCATTTGGATGGTGGAATTTCAACTTTAAGGGTATAATTTGATACATTAGAAATATTCTACCCACTGCATTTTCAAGAGGTATTACAGCAAGATCAATACCTGAAATTTTTTCTTTTAAAACTATACATATTCCATACCCCATTTATACAATTCGTTCAAAATCGGTTCCAGGCGTTTTCCCTTTTCTGTTAAAGAATATTCAACTTTTGGTGGCACCGTAGCATATGCTTTTCTGATCACAATTTTATTTTCTTCCATCGTTTTCAATTCTTTCACCAACATTCTGGTATTAATGCCTTCAATAGAGCGCTCGAGTTCTTTAAAGCGCTTCTTTCCCTGCAAAAGCGCATAGATGATTGAAAAAGCCCATTTGCCGCCTAAAATGTCCAAAACACCTCGTATGGGACAATGATTTTCATTGATGGTGAAAATATTTTCCTGCATTAATGCTTGATTATCCATATTACTTTATTTTATGTTACTACTATACATTCATGTAACTACTTGCAAAAGTAAAGTAATGTATTTACGTTTGCAAACACTAAAAAAATAAAAACATGAAACTATTACAACCCCTAAAAATAGGCAATAAAACCCTTACAAATAGCATGGCCATGGCCCCGATGACGCGCAGCCGTGCCAGCATGAGCGGAGTAGTTGGAGACTCTACAATACTGTATTATTCGCAAAGAGCAAGTGCCGGACTTCTGATCAGCGAGGCTATAAACATTAGCGAACAGGCTATTGGAAGTCCATTAACGCCAGGCCTATATAACCAAGAACAAATCGATGCCTGGAAGAAGGTAACACAAGCGGTACACGAAAAAGGCGGGGTGATATACGCTCAGCTTTGGCATACAGGCCGCGTAGGGCATAGCTTGGTAAAAAATGGCGAATTACCGGTAGCACCCTCTCCTCTTGCCATACAAGGACAAGAACATTTTACTTCCCAAGGAAAAAAAGCGTATGAAATCCCAAGGGCCTTAAGCACCGAAGAAGTAAAAAACATTGTGCAAGATTTTAAACAAGCCGCCATGCATGCAATGGAAGCGGGCTTTGATGGGGTTGAATTGCACGCGGCCTTTGGCTATTTGCCGAATCAATTTTTAGCCGATAGCGCCAACCAAAGAACGGATGCATATGGAGGAAGCGATGAAAACCGCAATCGTTTTGTACTGGAAATTATGCAAGAAATCGTTGCTGCCATCGGTGCCGATAAAGCAGCCATTCGATTGTCGCCAACGAGCTTGTATAATAATATCGTGCATCAAAATCCAATAGAACAATTTACCTTGCTTATGCAAGAGCTCAACAAATTACCGCTATCCTATGTGCATATTATGAATGTACCTTTCCCTGCAGACAAGTTTCCTCACTACCCTGCCAATCCCATTGAAACATTCGGAAAACTTTTGCATCATCCGGTCATCGCCAACTGTGGATACAATCGTGAAACGGGTGAAGGAGAATTGGAAAAAGGCATTGCCAAAATGATTTCCTATGGAAAATTATTTTTAGCCAATCCGGATTTGCCCAAACGATTTGAAAACAATACGGCACTCAATGAAGCGGATCCGGCAACGATGTATGGGGGCGGCGACAAAGGCTATATCGATTACCCAAGCTTACAAGAATAAACCAAACACCATCTAAACTTTATAAATCTAAAAACCATGAAAACAAAAGTAGACTTCAAACAATCCATCACCGCTGGATTCAAGGCAGCAGGTGTAGGAAGCATTTTAAATGCCATTTTATTCTTCATTTTCCATCAAGCAGGAATTATCGTAGACACGATTTTTATCCAACCCGAACAATCGTTAACGGTTTTTCCAATTGTAATGGCAAGCATTATACCCACGCTCATTGCCAGTATGGTTTTCTTCCTTATTGAAAAATTTACACAAAATGGATTTAAGATTTTCAGAATTTTATCCATCCTATTGTTGCTATTATCCTTTATAAATCCTTTTATGGGCATACCAGGTGTAAGCATTGGATATGCTGTTGCCTTAAATGTGATGCATGTGACCGTAGTCGTGGCCTTGTTATATTTTATTGGCAAAGCATCCAAATAAGCCCGAGAGATAAAACGGTTAAGCATTTATTTAGATAAAGATTTATTTCGATTACGTAAAAAAATTTAGCATAAGCATCCGTTACATCAACGGGTGCTTTTTTTATTTTCAATCAGCCTAGTAAGCTTTGATAGGTAGCCTTTTTTTTACGTAAAACGAATCCTATCGTTTCTTTTTTGCTCCAAACTATTTTTATAAAATATTATATTTTTTCAATAGCTTTACAAAATACAATTGTGATTTGCATTTTTTGTATGCTATTTAACCTAATAAATAAAATCATGAAAAAAATTCTATTTCTGTTCAGTATATGCTTAATCGGATTAGGGGTGAAAGCCCAAGGCAGCTTGCAGTTTAACCAAGTGGTGGTGATAAATAACGGGATAAGCTATACGGTGCCTTCCGGAAAAGTTTTTAAAATAGAATCACTCAACAATA
>CANKSK010000022.1 GCA_947485425.1 Bacteroidota bacterium
ATCGATTGCGTGGCCTTTCCGGAAATCAAGTATGGGAATTTTAATAAAAAGATACTGGGACACATTACACGCCTATCTTTCCAAAAATGCACCCACATCGCCCCCATCTCTGAATACCTTGTCAATTCTGAATATACCTATACCCCAAGCACCTATCCCCGGCAGGGCTTTCAATTCTTCTGCCCAAATCTAAAAACGCCCTATTCGGTTATCTACAATGGGTTTCGACTGGAAAATTGGTACTCCTATGGTCAAAAAAGACCGCCTCGTTCATTTTTAAGCATTGCAGGAAATCTCGACAACCAAAGCCGCATTTATACCAAAGGAATTGATTTGGTGCTGCAGGCCGCTGCTGAACTTCCTAATTGTCAGTTTACCATCATTGGAAGGAATGCCCATGCCCAAGACTTGTGTGACCTGCCCAATGTGCATCTGCTGCCCTTTACCTCCCACGAAAAATTGATTCAGCTGTATAATGAGCATACCTATTATTTTCAACTATCCGTTTCTGAAGGCTTTGGAAATACACTTGCCGAAGCCATGCTTTGTGAATGCATTCCCATAGGATCCAATGCGGGTGCCATCCCCATGATTATTGATCAGACCGGTTTCATCCTGATGAAAAAAGACAAAGATTTGCTTATCCACTTGATTCATGAAATTCTGTCACAAGACCATTCAGACCTGGCAAAAAAAGCGCGTCAGCGAATATTAAATAACTTTTCAATAGAAAATAGAGCCCTTCATCTCCATTCTTTGATTGATTCCCTTCTGATGACATAACTACCTATATGAAAGCAACCTCATCCGTTCAAGCTGAACACAAAATAAATCTGAAAAACCTGGAAGAAAAACTCCGCAGATTAGACCTCGGCAATCTTGCCATTTCTGATTATAGCAAAAGGTATTTTGGAGATTATCTTCGCAAGCTTACCTATGGCATACAGGCCTGCGCATTCATTGTAGAAAGCAGTTTGGCAAATACAGATAAAAAACCCAAAGACCTTATATTTATTGACCATGGCGGCGGAATTGGTCTGCTCTCCATCATCGCCAAAATGATGGGCATGGGTAAGGTAATATACTCCGACATTTATGATGTAGCTACCCGTGATGCCCAAGTTTTAGCAGAAGCCATAGGCGTTCACATTGATCATTATGTTGCCGGTGATGTTGATGAGCTTTTAAATTACATGCATACAAATAAGCTGGATGTGGATATCATTGCATCACGAAATGTAATTGAACATGTTTTTAACCCTGCAAAATTTATTGAAAAAATAGCGCAAATCAATCAACACAGCCTGCAATTGTTTTTTGCCACAACGGCGAATATAGAAAATCCGATGGTAAATATGTATACGCGCAGAATACACAAAAAGCTCGAATATCAAGGCATGGGAAAGGCTTGGGGGAATAAAGAACGGGATCAGGTAATGGCATATCTGGACATCAGAAAAAATATAATCCTTCAAAATTTTCCGGGATTAATAGAAGAAGAAGTGGATATGCTCGCAAAAAAAACCCGGGGATATATCAAGGAAGATATTCTCGATGCCATCAAAGCATTTATTTTATACCAAACACTACCCATAGAAATACAGGACCCCACAAATACCTGCGACCCCTTGACCGGAAACTGGGCTGAACACCTCATTCCCATTGCTGAATATGAAAAAATGTTTGTCGAAAATGGTTTTTCTTTTCAACTGGTTTATGGATTTTACAACACTGCCTATCCCCAAAAAATGCTCAATACCATTACCCCGTTATTGAATTTATTCATTGAAAAAATGCCCTTTACCGGCAAGTTTTTAGCGCCTTTTATCGGCTTATCGGGATACAGAAAATAGCAGACATCAATCTGTTTTTCAAAAGCATTATGGAAGATAGAGAATCGCTAGCAGGAATACCTCTATCGGATTTACAAAAACCTTCACAAAAAAATAGTTTATATTTTTTCAGATAACCTCTCAACCAAAAGGGCGAGTTCTTCGGTCTGTTTTTGCCGAGAAAAACGCAGGTAATTTTTGTTATCCTCTTCATCCCAAGCCTTGCCCTGTAAGGCTTTCAGATATAGATTTTCAATTTCTAAAAACAAGCCCTTTTCATCTTCATACCCAAAAAAATGTCCAGAGCTGCAGGTATCAACTATTTCTGCCGCCTCACCATCTAAAGGGCCAATGCCAATAATGGGCCGCCGTGAAGCCAGGTATTCAAAAAGTTTACCAGTAAGAATACCCTTGTTGTCGGCCGTATCAGGAATCACCAGCAACAAAGCCGAAGCTGAACGCATATAGGCAATGGCCTGGGCATGACTCACATGCGAAATCGTTTCATAAGCATCACCCAAATGGGTCATCAATTCCTGATGGACCTCTTTGGGTAAACTACCCACAAATCTGAATTTGATTTTTTTTCCATAGGTAAAAATCATTTTCTGCATGGCGCGAATAAAACTTTGAAGCCGATAATCAGATGTGATGGTTCCTGTATAGGTAATGACAAAATCCTCTGCTGGCATTTTCAATTCTTCCTTGAAATCATCCTCATCAAAACCATTGGGAATAATATGAAATTTTGATGCCTCAATCCATGGCGATTTTTTTAAAAAGGCATCGCGAATGGCCCTGCTCACCACAATGATTGCATCCGCATTTTCAAGAACCTTTCGTTCCAGTTTCAAATCTTTTTCACGGGCAAAGGAGGTATGCAACATTTTATCATAGTAATAAATTTCCGTCCAAGGATCGCGCAAATCAGCAATCCATGGAAAAGAAAATTTTTCCTTCAAGCGAAGCCCTAACAGCTGTGTGGAATGCGGGGGGCTGGTGGTGATGATGACCGAAGGCTTTTGCGTTTTCAACACCTGAAGGGCTTGCTGATAGGCATACCGATTCCATCCTATTCTTGCATCGGGAATAAAAAAATTACCCCGTATAAATCTAGAGATTTTTTTCAGCAGTCCGGGCTTTCCTTCATTGGCAAAACCACCATAAGGAATTTCCCCACTCTTGGTAAAGGTCTTGTATAAAGATAAGGGTTCAAAGGTATGGGTTCTATATACCTCTATATCGGGTGCAATATCCTTGAGCAAAGAAGCATCCCGAATGGGATATGAGGCCTTTTCTGCATCAACGGTAATAATTACAGGCTTTATTCCCGATAGGGGAAAATACTTGGCGAATTTTACCCAACGCTGCACACCTGCCCCTCCACTTGGCGGCCAATAATAGGTAAAAATAAAAGCCGTTTTCATTTATGCTTTGAAGGTCCCGCTTTTAAATTCACGATAACCAATGCCAACAAAAAGCAGGATGATAAGGGCGGAACTTACCAGTGAAATCTTTTCACCAATAAAATACGCCTGAGGTTCAAATTTATATTCAATCTGATGCGATCCGGCAGGAACGCGCATGCCCCTCAACACATAATTGGCCCTGAAATAAGGCATCAAATGACCATCTACATAAGCATTCCAGCCTTGGCTATAGTAAATCTCTGAAAATACTGCCAGTTGTTCTGCTTTGGATTTTGACTGATAAACCAAATGATTGGGTGCATATGACTGCAATTGGATAGTAGCTGTAGAATCTGCTGCCGACTGAAATCCATCGAACATCGATGCAAATCGCTTGTCAACAATCGCGGTTTTTGCAGGCTCAAAATGACTCAAGGCTGAAAGCTCTGAATCCGCATTGGCAACGAAATTGTAATTTTTTACAAACCACGCATTGCCGAGTGCATTTGGATTTCTTTGGGCGATAGGTTCCATATCCTTCCCGGGAGACATTATAAAATAACGGGTATTCAACATATTGAGAACATCCATATTATTTTTGCTGATTTGATTTTCAATCAACTCCTGATATCTTTTTAATTTGGCACCATGGTAACCACCAATGGATTTATGCCAATAGGAAGTTTTTGCATCTGAAAAGGGATTGCCAGCAGCATTCAACACCCTGTAATTGGGATCCTTATCCTTGAGGATCTCCAAGTCGGCATTGCTTGGCTGATAAGGAACCTCCATTGCAGATTTGGCAATAAAATTATCATTGTTCAAATATCGTTTATTTACTGACCACAGGTCTATAAAAACCAAAATAAACAAAGCAATGCTTAACCATTTGGCCTGCATTTTTTTCATGCCATACACCCAAATGAGTGCTGCTGCTATCAAAATAAATGCAAAGGTTCTCAATGCATCAGTTGTAAAAATATATTTTCTCGCCTCTTCTATACCTGTCATAAAAGTATTGATATCAGCTGACTCTAGCTTAGATTGTTTCAATTGACCAACCACTTCATCATACTCTCCGGGTTTAAAAAAATCATTAAACATACTCGGCAATGCATAACATAAAATGGCAACACCTCCTGTTAATCCAAAGGCAATAAAAAATTGTTTTTTCTTTTCTGAAATGAGATTGGGATTTGTAATGATTTCTTTCAGCGTTAACAAGGCAAGCAGTGGAAAAGTGAACTCCGCCAAAACCAATATCATGGACACCGTTCTGAATTTATCATACTGCGGAAAATAATCTAAAAAGAAATTGGTCAATGGCATGAAGTTTTTTCCCCATGCCAAGGCGAATGACAATATGCTTACAGATAGAAGCCACCACTTTACAGGTCCTTTGACGATCAACAAACCCAAAATAAATAAAAAACAAATGATAGAACCTGCATAAACAGGACCAGAGGTAAAGGGCTGTGCGCCCCAATATTGATCGATATTGGCAATATATTGTTGAAAGCGTGAATCCGCCTTTTTAATAGCAGATGCATTGCTGCCCATAGCCCCACTGGCACCGCCTTTAAAGTCGGGAATTAAAAAAGTAAAAGATTCTGCAACACCATAACTCCAGGAAGTAATATAATCACGATCCAAACCATCTGTTTGGTTCTCCTTATTTAAGGAAAGTTCTGTTTTGCCTCTTGTCGTTTCCTTGCTATACTCCAAGGTGGTCCAAAGATTTGAAAAGTTGGTTCCTAATGCAAGCAGCAAAGCCACCACCAAAACAGGCAAGGATTTTAAGATGTGATTGAAAGTACCTTTTCGATAGGCAGTCACCGCTTCAAAGACAAAGAGCAACAAAACCATCATGGCCAGGTAATAGGTTATCTGATAGTGATTGGTGCTAATTTCAAGCGCAAGGGCAGTAGCGGTTATAATTCCACCCAGGAGATAACGCCCTCTGAAGGTAAGTAACAAACCGGCGATAACAGGAGCCATATAAGCAATGGCATACCCCTTGGTATTATGTCCTGCCTCCAAAATGATGAAAAAATAAGAAGAAAAAGAAAAGGCAAAAGCCCCCATAAAACTCAGAAATGGATCGATTTGAAGGGTAATGAGTAAAAAATAAAAACCCAACATGCAAAGCAATATAAAGGTAACCGGATGGGGCACCAAAAAATTAAAAAGCTTGTTGATTTCTTTGATGATGTTTCCCGGATAAGCCATACTGATTTGAAAGGCAGGCATACCGCCGAACATGGAATTGGTCCACAAAGGTTCGGTATGTGTTTTTTCACGGTAATCAAAAATTTCTTTGGAAGCACCCTTATAGGTCATCACATCACCCTGTTTGATGGCCTTACCCTGATACACGGGAATAAAATATACAAATAGGATGAGGAAAAGTCCTGCCAAAGATAGCAGATGTGGAAGGTATGGTTTGCTTGATTTTTTAGCGGATGTGTCTTCTTTGGGTTTGATATCCACAGTCTTTTTTTCTGCTTTGCTGTCTTTGCCTTTCATCATTTTTCTATCAAATATTTAGTATGCTTTTATAATGGTAACCATTCCTGTTCTGCTGTATTTTTTTCCACTCAGAATATAATGATAAACCCCTTCCGGAACGGCTTTCATATTCACTTTTCCATCCCAAAAATCAGATCCGGGTTTATCGGTTTCAAAAATGACCATACCCCATCTATCGATGATTTGCAATTTGTTATAGAAACATTCTACATTGCCAAGAATTTCAAATTTTTCATTCATCCCATCAAAATTCGGGGTAAACGCATTGGGAATATAAATATCGGAAAGGTGATTACTCCAATAATCAACCAAATACGTGGTACTGTCTGAACAACCCACGCCTCTATTGATCACCAAACTGACCGGATAAATCCCCGAAATATCATAGGAATGTGTTGCATTGGCTGAAGCAGATTCTGTTCCATCATGAAACTGCCACAAATAGGTTCTTGAATTCAAGGAAGCATCTGAAAACAAAACATTGTCACCACAAGGATCAATGCTTGGGCTTATGATGGCTTTCACTACTGAATCTGCTACCATCACATCCAGAAACACCGGAGGGCTCTGACAAGTATACGCCTCTGCAATAACCATAAAGGTTGTATCTGATTGGGGACTCACCATGATAGAATCTGCAGTACTCGCATATGGATCCCAGTGATAAATCAAGCCACCCGTTGCCTTAATGGTTATCAGGTCGCCTAAGCACATCAATTTAGGCCCACTGATGCTTACACTGGGCATTGGATGAACAATAATACGAATGCTATCTGTCAACGAACAAAACCCATCCGTTACCTGTATATGATAAGTTGTGGTATCGGTGGGTGTTACCGTAATACTCATGGTAATCTCCTTGGTTTCTACCCAGTAATATTGATAAGAAGAATTTCCCAAAGCGGAGATGATCATACTTTCTCCATCACATATTTGGGTACCATTTCCAAGGGTTGTAAAAACAGGATAAGGCTTCACAGTAATGGGAATACTTGACGTATTTACGCATCCATTGGTATCCGTTACATCAATCGTATATGTGGTAGTTAGAGAAGGATTAACTTTCACAACAGGGGTTGTATTGCTGATGCCCCCTCCGCTCCATTGGTACATTACCGAATCGGTGCTCGAAGAAGTAAGTGTAACCGTATCTCCTTTACATAAATTGCTTTGACCTGTTAAACTCAAATTGGGTATTTTATAAACAGCAACCGTAATGGTATCTGTGTCTTTTCGACACCCCCCATTATAAGCCACTACATAATAATCTGTTGTAAGTGTCGGACTCACATTTACATTCTGAGTCTGGGCGCTGATTCCTCCACTCCATTCATAGCCATTCCCTCCGCTTGCAGTAAGCAAAATACTTTGCCCTTGACAAACTGAGGTATCAGAAATAGAAGCCAATACAGGAACTGCATTTACAATTACCGAGTCAACCAATGTATCATTGCAACTGGAGTTATAACCTATCAAAGTAACATAATAAGTACCCGGTGCAGAATACACATAAGAGGTATCCCAAGCACTGCTTCCGTTTCCATCTCCAAAATCCCAATGAAAAGAGGTGGCAGCTGTTGATGCATTTTTAAATAGGATGGTATCGCCTAAGCAGATGTCTTTTGCAGATTTTATAAAAGACACAACAGGACTCACATCCAGCAACAATTTCAAAGCAAAGATATCATTGGTACCGCCACTGTTGTTTTGCTGAAAAGCAGCCGGAGTAGTAGGAAAATCAACAGATTGAGATTCTCCAATCACATAAACGGTATCTGCATCGGCAACAATGGCACTGCCTCTTTCATAGGCACTGCCACCAAAATAAGAAGAATATACCAAGCCCGAACCTGATGAATTGAGCTTGGAAATAAAAACATCTGAACCTCCATTGTAAGATTTATCATAGGCACATGAGGTCACCGGAAAATTACTTGCGCAAAATCCGGTCACAAACACTTCGCCTGAATTATTGACATCTAGGTTGTATCCGCCATCATCACCCGAACCACCGAGATAGGTAGAATATACCAATGAAGCCCCTGAAAAATCAATTTTGCTTACGAAAGCATCTGAAACGCCCCCAGCAAAAACACTGCTATAGGCACCGGGAGTAGTAGGAAATCCAGGACCTGCGATACCTGTTACATAGGCTTCTCCGCCTCCATCCACTTTGAGGGATGCTTTGCTCATATCATCAGAAGGTCCTCCTAAATATCCTGAATACAGGACGTTGGATAAGCTTGCATCAAACTTGGTTACGGCCATGTCAAAAGCCCCACCATTATAAACAGGGCCAAAAGATCCAGGTGTAACGGGAAATCCCCCTGCAGTATAACTCAAGACATACACATTAGATGCTGCATCCAAGGCTATTCCTTGTGCACCATCCTTCAACGCTCCACCCAAATAAGTACTTCCTAACAAGGCTGTGCCAGAATTATTCAACACACAAACAAAACCATCTAGGTCTCCGGCATTAGCGGCCTGATAGGGAAGTGGACCGCCAGGTATCGGAAATGGCAAAGTGGCACGCGCCTCACCAGCAATATATACATTGCCAAAAATATCTTTTTTTAACATCATCGGAATTTCTTCATCAACACCTCCAATAAGTGTACTGTAGATAAATGCGGTTCCTGTGCTGTTTAATTTCAAAGCAAACATATCCGCAGCTACAGGCGTTGCATTTGAAATAGACTGATAACAACCGGGAGTAGTAGGAAATGCACCATATGTAAAACCGGTAATATATGCTTCATAGGTGCTGTTATCGATATCAATACCATAACCGCCATCCAATTCACTACTTCCGAAAAAAGTAGAATAGATTAAATTGCTTCCATCTTTATTCAACTTCAAAGCAAAAGCATCATAGGCACCACCACTATAGGCAACATTATAAGCACCCGGTGTGACCGGAAAATCTAGGGAAGAAGTCCATCCTGTGCAATATATATTTCCCTGATTGTCCTTCGCCATGGCACCTAAACGAAACTGATCATCACCGGTACCACCTATCAATGTCGAATAAAACAAAGCAGGATCAATTACCAAAGGATAATTTTTATCATACGATGGCACTTGAAAGCAAACCTTGTTTTGATCGAGAATGTGATACTGCGCTTGAACAATGTTTCTCTTTCCATCAATATCCTGATAGGCTAGTGGAATATTCTCCACAAGGTCATTGAGCTTGTTATGAATGATTAAATCTCCATTTTTACCAGCTTCTAGCTTTTCGATGCCGGCATATTTCAATACAATGTCTTTGATATTTCCACCGGGTTTCACCACAAAATCATACTTGATTTTTTCATTCGTAGAATAATATTTTACATCAATATTGTTGTATATTTCTTTATAGACAAGTGTTTTAAAATCTTTGATATCCGTTTTCCAGGCATCAGCATCGGTGCCGACTAAATAATTTGTTTTGGAATCCAATGGATCTGACTCTTCAAAAAAAGAAGAGGCATTGGCGTTGACAAATTCAACATCCATATTCATTAATTCTACTGAGCCGGTAAGCGTTTGGGCGCTGTGATTTTTTATCTTCTCATCAACGGCATCACGATTTAGATTTCTTACAAACTGATAGGTTACTTTATGGGGCTGAAAAAATATATTCGAAGAACCGCCTCTGATAAAATAGTTACAGGCTTGATGGGTGATCCCTGTATTTTTGGTAATCACCAAGGGCAAGTGCATTGGCGACTTGCCATCAATACCTGCTGCTGAAATGGGTTGTATAGGGGATAAAATTAGTAGGGTAAAAAAACATAATGCACCTATAAAATTTTTCATCATTTATTATTTATTTCTCAATTCAATTTACTTCTTCATAATCGATGTAGTCACCATCATCCTTTTTATTTTGATTTTGGGTATCGATTTTTTGTATTTTGATCGTTCCTTCCTTTTCCCTAGGAGCTTCAGGCGCCCTATTGTTGTTTTGAGGCCTTTGCACATGAATGAACACATTGTTTCGGAAAAGTCTGAAAAATATGAAAAAAACAACCAATATTAAAATAAATTCCTGCATTAATTTACGTATTGAATTTTCACTTGCTGAGATACATGGATTTTTCCTTATAGAGATGTCTGAAATAAGGATCCTCCAAATTTTTAATAAACCTAATGGCCTCTCCTGTAGATTTCATTTCAGGACCCAATTCTTTGTTCACATCGGGGAATTTTTCAAAAGAAAAAACAGGTTCTTTGATGGCATAGCCTTGCAGCTGAGGAGAAAAAACGAAGTCTTTGACTGCATTTAATCCCAACATTACCCTTGTAGCCATGCGAATATA
>CANKSK010000023.1 GCA_947485425.1 Bacteroidota bacterium
ATAAGGAGTTTATTGAATCACGATTTTTTGAATCGATGATTGTTGTCCATCAAAAACTTTTACGAGATAAATTCCTTTTGGAAAGCCTGAAAAATCAATATCAACATGTATGTTTGGTTCTGTATTTTCATAAACCTTTAGGCCTAAAATATTTGATATTTCTATTGTTTTTTTTGCAGACATTTCATCTGTTATGCGTACTTGAAAATGTCCGCTTGATGGGTTGGGATAGATGCTAAAAACATTCTTATTTGAAAGCATATCCTCTATTGACATATTGCTTCCATCATATTTCCAGAGCTCTCCTCCATGGTTGAGATCGCTGCCATAAAAATAGAGGTTCGATCCCATTACGGTTAGAGAGGTAGGACTGCCGGGTGCTTGCGAATTGATCATATTGGTTCCCCCTGCGGTGCCATCACTTTTCCATAATCTTGAAACACTATTATTGGCATTGAAATACAATACATTGTTGAAGTTGATAAGTTCTTTGGGATCAGATCCCATGCTACCCGGTCTGAGATCTTTTACCAATACCGTGCCTGCAGGGGTTCCATCTGTTTTCCATAGTTCAGTGCCAATGACACCATCATTCGCTGTAAAATAAAGCGTGTTGTTGATGTTCATAAAGGTTTTGTAGTTGCTTAGATCCAAGCCCCCAGCGCTTCCCGGTCTAATGTCTTTAATCATTACCGTGCCTGCATCTGTGCCATCTGTTTTCCACAATTCAATGCCGTTTACCCCATCATCAGCGGAAAAATAGAGTGTCCCATTTACATTGATGAAGTTGTTTACATTGGTATAGTTAATGGAATTGGCAGAGCCCGGGTTGATATCCTTCACCATCATCGTGCCTGCATCGGTACCATCGCTTTTCCAAAGTTCTTTTCCATGGGCCGAAGTATAAGCGGCAAAATAGAGAATCCCATTTACATCAATAAGAAACTGCGGATACGATCCTCCAGATGTTTCAATATTTTTTACCATCACGGTACCACCGCTTGTACCATCTGTTTTCCATAGCTCCGCACCATGGCTAAAATCATCGGCACTAAAAAACAGGGTGTTGTTTGAGCGGGTTAAGTATTTAATATAGGAACCACCTACCGATGCAATGTCTTTTACCAAAGTGGTTCCAAATGAAGTGCCATCCGTCTGCCACAATTCATCGGAAGCGTTTCCATCATCTGCTGAAAAATAAATATTCCCATTGAGTTGAACCATTTCACCGGGTGTCCTTATACTTGTGCTGCTGCCAGGATAAATATCTTTAATCATCATCGTACCAACACTTGTGCCATCACTTTTCCATAACTCAATCCCATTCATGTTATCCCCTCCGGCAAAAAAGATGGTGTTGTTTAAAACGGCAAAAGGACTGTTAAAAAGGCTATTCAACCCATCGCCATTCGGATTCATATCTTTTATCAGGGAAGTACCTGTGGTTGTACCATCACTTTTCCACAATTCAAAACCGCTCAGTCCATCGTTTGCCCTAAAAAATATATTGTTGTTTACAGGGATGATTTTCGATATGTATGAACTTTGAGAGCCTGTATTGATATCTTTTATCATGACTTGTGCGGATAAGCTTGCAGTGCTTAAAATAAATAGAAGCGATAAAATACGTTTTGAGTTTTTCATGATCAAATAAGAATTCTGTTATTTTTTGAGTTTTATAGGCATCGGTTTTAGATGTGCAAATATACTAAATAGTGAAATAAAAAAACGCCATCCCTTAAAAATGGATGGCGCCTGAATAGAAGAAATGGATTGATTTTAAAGTATTGATTTTTTCCCTCTGAAAATATAGTATGCTGGAATGCCAAGGGCTACAATAATCACGCCGGTCCATGTGTTTTCAGGTTTGTAGATGAGTAAAATGATGCATATAAAAGTCACCGCAATCAGATACAAAATAGGCAGCAAGGGATATCCAAAGGCCTTGATGGGTCTTTCGGTTTCTGGATGTTTTTTTCGCAATACAAATACGCCAATAATGGTGATAATATAAAATAACAAAACGGCAAAAACTACATAGTCTAGTAAATCACCATAGGTGCCTGAAAGACAAAGGAGGGAGGCCCATACCGCCTGAAAAATAAGGGCTTTTTCCGGTACTCCTTTTTTGTTTAATCTATTCATCCCTCTAAAAAAGAGTTTGTCATCGGCCATCTTGAAATAAACCCTTGCACCAGACAAAATACATCCGTTCAGGCAACTGAAGGTGGAAACGATAATCAGCAAGGTAATCAACATCACCCCAAAGTTTCCGCTCATCGATTCTGCTGCCGCAACGGCAACTCTGTCATTGGCTGCAAATTGGATCCCTCTTTCAATCACGCCGGCACCTTCCGGGCTTCCTTCCAGAGGAAGATTTTTTAGATAGACCACATTCAGCAACATATAGATTAATGTTACCAAGGCTGTACCTATGGCCATGCTAAGACCGATTGTTTTTTTTGCATTTTTTACCTCTTCACCTGCAAAAGTAATGTTGTTCCATGCATCCATGGCAAACATCGTTCCTACCATTGAAATGCATAGCGCTACGCATAAATTCCACCCGCTGAGGAGCTCTCTTCCTGCTAATAGATTTGTTTGGCTCACAAGGGCTTTTTTAGCCTCCCAGATGTTGTGAAAGTTTTGTGATAGGGCGTTGGGGTTGCTGATAAAAAAACCCATTCCTATCAATACAAAAAGGGCAAGTATTTTTGTGCTTCCCAAGTAGGTCTGAATATTCTTGCCATTTTTTACCCCACGGGAATTAATCCAGGTGAGCAGCACGATGACTGCGATGGCTAGCATTTGCTGGGTGCTGATGTGAAAATATTTTCCCGAAACAAGCAGGTGATCGGCACTGAAGAAAGGAATAAAAACACCACTGAACTTCGCAAATCCTACCGCTACAGCGGCAATCGTGCCGGTTTGAATAACCAAAAATACCGTCCATCCATATAGAAAGGAAATCAATGGATTGAAAGCCTCTCGAAGAAAAACATACTGTCCTCCGGCTTTGGGATACATCCCCGTTAATTCACTATAACTCAACGCAGCAATAATGGTCAATAAGCCCGCAAGGCCCCATACGGCCATCATCCAGCCCGTGGATCCCAAGTTGCGCGCGATATCGGCACTCACAATAAAAATTCCGGAACCGATCATCGTTCCTGCGACAAGCATGATGCCATCCCAAATTTTGATTTCTTTTTTAAAGCCGTTTTCTTCTTCCATGTTTACCTTTTCGTTTGTGTTGTTTGTATCGTAAGAAATTTATTTTTCGCTGATGAGGGTTTCGCTGATGAGCTTGCCATCCTCTACATTCCATTGATATTGCGTGTATCGAATTTGCTCGTTTGCCAACAACTGATGTCCAATGCCGGAAAGGATGTTCTGGTTGGGATTGAAAAAAAGATTATCCATAGGCATCTTACAGCGAATGGTTTTTTTAGACTTGCTGAGATCGGCTTCATCGTAGATGCGTATTTCTTTTCCGCTGCTCAATGCCAATATTTTTTTGGAACCCGCTACGGCAAGACCGGAAACATTTTTGATGTCCTCTATTTTTGAAATAGGTTTTCCGTTGACAGCATCATAACAAATTACCATATTCGATGTGATGGTATCTGACTCTATCAAATGCCGGATTGCATACACGCGTTTGCCATCTGCTGAAAAACAGGCCGCTGAAGAGAAGCCTCCCCAAGCATTTTTTTTGTCTGCCAAGGTTTCTTTGATAACCGTGATGATGGGTTGAATCTGCTTGATGATGAGATCATCATACTCTACAGATTCAAGTCCTTCATTCATAAACAAAAGTTTTTTGTGTTCTAATTTTACTTCTTTTTTATAGAGGGATACCTCATTCACAAACAGTTCTGCAAAGCCATTGGAAACAACGAGTTTCATGATGTTGTCTCCTGAACCATATCTTTTGATATTCGCCTGCTGTCCTCCCCAATTGACAAGCAAGGCCGGTCTCTTGTCTTTTGGGTTGTTGTGCATCATTTTTCTATCGCCATTGGCACAAATCAAAAATGAATATTGATCGAGTACAATACCATAGGCATAATACATTCCTTTGGTTCCATTTTTTTTCCAGCGTGTTTTTACCTCTATCGAATAATTGTCGTTAGGCAGCACAAGCCCAGGAACGATTTCGGATGCGGTAAAATTTACCCTTTTGTTTTCCAAAAATAATTTCCCCTCGGCTACTTTCGCAATCCCAATGGCATTTTCACCATTGGCCCAGCGTTTGGCATTGTCGTTGAAATGCTCTTCATAAATAGTTTTTTCCGTTTGTCCATAGCTTGCAGCATAAAAACAAGATGTGATGAGAAGAAGTCCTAAAAGTTTTTTTGTCATGGGGGTATCGTTTATAAAAAAATATCGTGAAACAAGCAGCTTACATATTCGTTTTGCTTGCCATCCAAGCATAGATGTGTATAATATACACATTTCAGTAAAGGCATGTGAAAGATATCCCTTTTGTAGAAATATCTTGAAGAACTCTCCTGATGAAGAATTCCCTGGGCTTTGAATCAACAATCACCTGAGCAGATCTGTTGTGATCTATTTAATTTTTTTTCTTCCAGGCATCCTTTAAGGCCACCGTTTGGTTGAAGACCAATTGTCCGTCTGATGAAGTGGTATCGGGCACATAATATCCTTTGCGGATAAACTGATAGGCCTTGCCTACAGGGGCATTTTTTAGATACGGCTCAGCATATACCTGTATGGTTTTTACTGATTCCGGATTTACCAGTCGAAGGAAATCATCGGCATCATTCGTTTCTCCATTTCCGTCTAAAGGATTGCTTTCAGAAGGATTCAGCTGGGTAAAGAGCCGATTGTAATTTCTTACTTCGGCCCTCAGGGCATGTGGTGCTGATACCCAATGGATGGTGCCACTAACTTTGATGCCGCTTTGGTCTTCGCCGCTGCGACTGTTTTCAACATACGAAGCCAGAATTTTACGTATGCTGCCATCGGAATTCTTTTCAAGGCCTTCGCATTTGATGATATAGGCTCCCTTAAGACGCACATAACCGCCTGGAGATAGTCTGAAGTATTTTGGTGGCGGAACTTCCATAAAATCATCGCTTTCAATCAGCAGATGCTTGGTAAAGGGCACTTCTCTCTTTCCGGCCTGCTCATCTTCGGGATTGATTTCGATATGTAAGGTTTCTTCTTTGCCATCGGCGTAGTTGGTAATCTCTATTTCAATGGGGTCAAAAACCACCATCACTCGCTCTGCTATTTTGTTGAGTTCTTCCCGAACATGGTATTCAAGAAGCTCCACTTCTATCATGTTGTCTCTTTTGGCAATACCTACCCCATGTGCAAATTCACGGATGGCAGCGGCAGGGTATCCTCTTCTGCGCATTCCTGAGATGGTAGGCATGCGCGGGTCATCCCAACCGGCTACGGTCTTGCTTTCAACAAGCTTGAGTAACTTTCGTTTACTCATCATCGTATATGTGAGGTTTAGGCGGGCAAATTCTATTTGCTGTGGCCTATAAAGCCCCAATTCAATCAATAACCAGTCATACAAAGGTCTGTGAACCTCAAATTCGAGTGTACAGATGGAATGGGTTATTTTTTCAATGGAATCAGAGATGCAATGGGCAAAATCATACATGGGATAGATGTTCCAGGTATCTCCTGTACGGTGATGTGTGGCTTTTTTAATTCGGTAAATCACCGGATCACGCATAATCATATTGGGTGATGCCATGTCTATACGCGCTCTGAGCGCGCAGGAGCCTTCTTCCAACTCCCCATTTTTCATCTTTTCAAAGAGGGAAATATTTTCTTCTACACTGCGGCTGTAATAGGGACTGTTTTTTCCTGGAATGGTAGGCGTACCCTTCATATCTGCCATTTCAGCAGCTGAAGAATCATCTACATAAGCTTTCCCTTTGATAATCAGTTGACGCGCCATTTCGTACATCTGATCAAAATAATCAGAGGAATAAAATTCACGATCCTCCCAATCAAAGCCTAGCCAGCGGATGTCATTGCGGATGCTATCTACATATTCTACATCCTCGGTAGTAGGGTTGGTATCATCAAAACGAAGGTTTGTTTTTCCTTGGTATTTCTTGGCAAGACTGAAATTCAGGCAGATGCTTTTGGCATGCCCTATATGCAAATACCCATTGGGCTCAGGAGGAAAGCGGGTATGAACACGGTTATCATATTTATGTGTTTCATTGTCGTGATCAATAATCTCTTCAATGAAGTTTTTGGCGATATATTCTTTCTCTGACATTTTTTTAAAAGCTTGTATGAATGTTTTTTTTCGTGCTCAAAAATAAGCAAAGCAAATGAAAGAACCTATGAAAATTGGGGAAGGAGGGTAGGTTTTAATGGGATTGAAATGAGGCATCAGAAGATCGGTGATCGTGGTAAAAGGAGAAAGGCGAAGGTTGATAGAAATGTTTTATAGACACCTGCTCCCCAATCCCTAAACCCTATTTTCTGCCCCTAACATCTTTTTCAGATGGTATTTATTATTTATCTTTGGGGCCGAAAAATCAAAAAATCTTATTTATAAACCAATAAAAATCAAGTGTAAGTATGCTTACGATGAAATCCAAATTGCTGGTCATATCGGCTATTATTCTCTCCTTCGCATCTACTTTATATGGTCAGGGTGCAAATCCAAATGTCGTCAAATTAAACCTTGGCGGACTTCTTTTTCAGAACCTATCCTTTCAATATGAAAGAGCCATCAGTAACAAAGTATCTTTGGGTTTAGGCGTTTCTTTTATGCCTGAAAGAAATCTTCCCTCGATGTTGATAGGGAAAGATGAGGTACTTGCGAAGGTTCTCATGCACGACTTTTCAATTACCCCCGAGTTGCGTTGGTATCCCTATACCGATGATGGGGCCCCTGCCGGTTTTTATTTTGCACCCTATGCCAGGTACAGCCGCTTTACGGCTACCATGCCTTTTACGCATGTGCAAAGTGGAAAAACTTTTGACCTCACGGGTCAATATTCAGGAATAGGAGCGGGTTTGATGTTGGGATATCAGTGGCTCATTGCTGATAAGTTTTCTATTGACTGGTGGATTGTCGGCGTGCATGGCGGTAGCGCCGTGGCTGAATTTAGTATTAACTCCAATGAATTAAATGATCCTTCCCTTGATAAGAATAACCTTACCAAAAGCTTGGGTAATATTGATGTTCTCCTGATTGATACCCCAACGATTACCTATTCGGGTTCTACTGCAACCATCAAGGCCAATGCGTCTTATTTTGGCTTTCGTCCGGGACTTACCATTGGGTATGCATTTTAATGGGGATGAAATACCTTCGCTTGCTTGTTGACAGCTTTATGATTTCGATAGATTGAAAAAAGGTATTCGTTTGAATCGTGAACGGATGTTTATTGGATTTTTAAAACAAGAAAAAGAGAAGTGATAATCAATAGATGCCGATGTGAACCTATTCATAAATCAATGCGTTTGTCATCAAAGAATCTTTTCATAAAATGTAGAGGGTTATAAAACCAAAAAAGCCAACCCATAGGTTGGCTTTTTAATTTCCATGCAAATGGTATTATCCTTCTGAACCATCGTTGATTTTCTTTTTGGGTTGAGGCACGCCTTCCTCTGAAGAAGATCTTGAGCCCACTTTTGCTATTCCTAATCCGAGTAGGATGGCCCCGAGAAGAATGGCCACCAGGCCAAATATAAGTTCATCATCCAGCATCAGAATCAATCCGGTTAAAAAGCCCATGGAGCCCAAGATAATAAATACCACACTTGCAAAAGAAGATCCTGTTGATTTTGACAATTGATGCTTAATCATTTTTTTGATAGCCCGGTCTTTGGTTTCATTTTTACTAAATTGAACCGGTGCCATCATTTTATTGATCTTTGTTTCACTAACAAGGGGGCGACTCATAAATGCACTGGCGTTATGAAAAAAAGTATTTTTCTTGATGCTTTTATTCGATGCATGCATGCTAGCCGTTTGAGTATTTTCTGAAAGGGATAATGTGGGCATTTTTTCTGTCTGCTCTGTTTTGATCTCTGCCGTCAATACAGGCATTTCCGCTACACGGCTGCGAAGAGCGCTTGGTTTTTGGTATTCAGGTTTGTTGTTATCAATATGTACATAATACCCTGTATTGTATCTTCGTTTCGATATTTCGATAGAAGTGGAACAGGAGGAAATGAAGAATACTGTTGTGAGCAACAGAAGTAAAGAGGATCCATTTTTTTTCATAGGTCTTTTTTTTTGATGGTTTATAGTTTCTTATTTGCTTTCGCTGAGCATACGCTCAATGGTGTTTTTAATTTCTGTATCAGGAAGCGCATAGATATTGGCTTTGCTCAAGGCTTCGCGCGCTTTAGATTTTAGCTCTATTGTATTGTATTCAATGGCAGCTACCACCAGTACTCTTGCCATATTCATGCGAATGCTGTCATAGAGAGGTTTGTCATCTACTTTTTTGTCAACCACCAACGCATCCAAGTCTTCAAAGATATCTCCTTTTTGTGAGGTGTATTTTCCTGTTGTTTTTAGTTTTCCATTGATGAAACCACAGGCATAGGTGTCTCCGTTTGTAAATCTGAAAATACCATCACCGTTACGAATGCCCATGGCCCAAGAACCTGAATATTCATCGCCGTTCTTCCATCTGTAAAGGCCTTTGCCATCTCGCTTACTATTCGCAAATCCACCTGTATAGATATTCCCGTTTTTTGAAATCAACTTGCCTTGTCCATTATAGGCACCATTTGAAAAGTCTCCTTCATAAGTATCTCCGTTTGGTAGATTGAGTGTTTCTTTACCTGATCCGGTGTACGAGCCTCCTCCCGCACCGCGAACAAATTTTACTTTTATGAGTTTGTCCTGCAAAATGGTTTCTGCTTCTCCAGATACTTTTTTGCTGGAAATAAAATTACAGTATCCACTCAATGAATCGGGTGCAAATATTTTGATGTTGAAAGAATAGGTTGTGCTTTGATTGTATGCAGGATCGGCTTTTATCATGCTTAGTGCCGTTCCAGCAAGGTTAAAGGCGCTGCCCAGATCAGTCAGCGAGGACATGTCAATACCAGTCATACCACCTACCTGTGTAACGATATTCGAGGTTCCGGCAAGGTTGTTAAGACTTTGGGCTTTGTCCTGTTCAGGGTTAAAATTTTGGTCTGTGCTGAATGAAAATCGCAGCGTATTCCCTTCTTTTTTTGCAATGGCTGTTTTCCTAACAAAGAGGGGGTCATAAAATGCGGAAAGGTGAGAGAGGGTTACCCGGTAGGTGCCATCAAATTCGTCGATATCAAAAACAAAATAAAATTTGCCTGTTTCGGCTTGGAACTGCTGTGTCTTCCAAGAAGATTTAAGGGCTGCCATGGCCGCATTGTTTTTTTCTGCTTTTTCTTGTTTGTATTCCAATTTGTCCCTGCGTGTTTCAATGTCAGAAACATCAGAGGCATTAGGGGCCAGCTGAAGATATTTGTTGTAGCTATCAATGGCCTCCTTGTATTTTCCGCTTGATTCATTCAGCTCTCCCAGCTTTTGAAAAGCATAGGCGTTTGAAGCGTCGAGGTCGATAATTTTTTTAAATTCTTCAATCGCTCCATCTACATCTTTTGCCTCCATGGCCGCGCTGGCGCGATTTAAAATTTTACGTATCTCTGGACTTACCTGCGCGGTAAGCGTTTCCCATCCCATAGAGTGTATAAAACAGAGTATAAGGATAAATAATGTTTTTTTCATCATTGTATTTTTTGACGGTCTGCTAATGTATTTGTTTTTGTTAAATTTTTATGGTTTTAAGATGTAAATTCGATTGTCTATAGAGCTCAGAAGATAGATGCTTTCAGCTCTACATTCCAAAAGTCCTCCAATGCCGGTGGCAATTAGTTCGATGGTTTTATTTTTCTCGATGCCGATTCCTTCTTTACTGCTGATCACCAATTTCCCTTTGTTGTTGAAATCAAATCCGTATATCGGAGAGGGTAGTTGCGCAACAATTTTTTTATCGCTCAAGCGATAT